>JAKEIJ010000009.1 GCA_022545805.1 Nitrosotalea sp.
AGTAAAATCCATAAAGTCTGCAATAATGAGAGACAATTCAAGTGGAGATGGAATTGATGTTCTTGTTGTTGACAAGAATGGAACAAGAGAGTTTACAGCAAACTAGCTACTTTTTAATTAATTTTGCAGCTTCCCAATACTTGTCGGATACATAATGCAAATTTTTCACAACTTCTCCTTTTGTTATTGTTGACATTTCTGCACTTGATACTAGTGCCTTGCCTACTGCCAAAAACTTACCATGAACTTCTTCTACTACACATATGATGTCGTCTTTTTCAAACTCGGTGAATTTTTTAATTCCAGGTCGCATGACATTTGCACCGTTACAGACAAACTTGATTGCTCCCGCATCAACTGTTGCTTTTGGAAATTTTTCAAGCAGAACTGTTTCTGAAAGAAATGGGAGATAAGATTCCCCTATCTGTATCGATGTTATACTGTCTCCAGTAATCAAGTTGGTGTCATCGTCAATTTCATGCAGGACTAGTGTCTTTGACTTTGGTATCTCAATGTGCCACTGTTGGGTCATCTTATCCAATATGACCGAGATGTCACTCTTTGAGAGGTTATGCGATTTCAATTCTTGACATTTCCTGTTTGATATCTAGTAAATCCCTTAAAATAGAACTTGCTGTCTCAATGCCTCCAGCACCACGACCAATTATTGTCTGTTGACCAGAGTGCTCTGAATTGAATGTGATTGCATTGAGTGTTCCATTGACACACAATGGATCGTCAAGTGGTACCTCCTTTGGTGCGACCACTAGATCTCTATTACACGATGCAATCAATTTCACTGCACACTTGTTTGACGCAGCTTTTTTTATCTCTCCAGTTGTAACGTCCCTGATTCCCGTCCTCTTGATGTCTTTTATTGTAACTTTCATGTCCATTATCCAGTTTGCAAGAATGACAAGCTTTGCCGCTGCATCAAAGCCATCTATATCAAGTGACTCGTCTGCCTCCACATACCCCTTTTTCTTGGCATCTGCAAGTGCTGCCTTGAATGTAAGGCCTGCTGCCATGTTTGTCATGATGTAGTTTGTTGTACCATTCAATATTCCCTGGAACGATACGATACGCTCTCCACGCAAGCTGTTCTTTGCATAATCAAGTATAGGAGTTCCACCGCCGACTGTTCCACTAAATTTCAGCTGGACCTGGTTGTATGTTGCAAGCTCTATCAATGATGGAAATGCAAGTGCAAGTGGTCCCTTGTTTACTGTAATGACATGTAATCCTTTTTTCATTGCAGCAACAATATGCGACATGCCAGGTTCTGCATCCTTGTAGTTGCTAGGTGTAGTCTCTATCAAAACTTCGGCATCCATGCCGTTTATCATGTCTAGTCCGTTTGCGTCCTTTTCCTTGTTGTGATATTTTCGTATGTTACCATATTTTTTTTTCACCTCAAGTAATCTATTCAAATCAAGTCCTGCTGATGAGGCAGCAGAACCCTTTGAATCAAAGACTCCAACTATTCTTGGTTTTAGTCCATGTTTTGCGTAAAGGTCCTCTGATCTAGAAAGTAAAAGTTTTGCAAAGCTCTGGCCTACAACTCCAAAGCCTGATAGTATGATTCGCAATATTGACAAGACACATTTTGGTATTAATTAAGATTGACGAAATCTAAGATTGCTTTATTAATACAACTCAAAAAATTATCACGTGGTCCCAAAAAAGTATCTTTATGGTATAATCGCTGGAATTGCTATAGCAGCAGTTGCCATTGCAGTTATTGAATTTCTCCCGATGACAAGAAGCGGCAACACCTCCGGCCAAGTTGCATTTCTTGATTTTACGTACGATGAAGAAAACTCTGATCTGAGAAATGATCTTGCATCGGTCCACATCAACATGACTCACCCGATACGATTGAGCAGCGCAGCTGATGTAGCACAATATTGTAATTTTATCACCGATCCAAAAAAACAGGCACTTGTCACATACTGTACATCTACCGTACTCAAAAACAATCAGGGTACTCTTGGTGATATTACAATGGTGGGTACTCCGGATGTCCCAGGGCTTGTCGTTGTTGCCCTCCAGTCAAACCCACTTATGAGCAACTATGGTGACATCAAGACAGTCTTTGGAGTGGTACTAAATAGTACAATCTGTTCATGTTGGGACAAGGAACATCCTGGTGGATACCAGACTCTGTCTGATATGATGGATGCATTACGCGAATTTCACATAAATGGGAAAAAACCAGACAGCACTACGCATACTATACCACTTGGAAACAAGCACTTTGAGATTGAACTATCTACGACCACTACAGGATATCTCTGGAAGCTTCTTGTAGCCAAGTAATTGATGCGTCTTGGTTTACGAAGGTTGACGTGACTCTTTAATCTGTAGAAAATGGATTTTTGTGATATCATTGTTTGAGTATCTGTGGCTCTTGCCACTTGGTTTTGTAGCTGGAGCAATAGGATCCATGATAGGCCTTGGCGGTGGATTCGTAGTGGTACCTGTCTTGACTTTTTTTGGATATTCTCCAACGCTTGCTGCAAGTGACAGCCTCTTTGCGGCATTTAGTAATTCTGTTGCATCAACTACATCTTATGCAAGACAAAAAAGAATCGTATATTCACTTGGAATAAAACTTGCACTGATTTCAATTCCTGGTACAGTCATTGGCGCATATGTTTCAGATGCAGTATCTCCGCCTCTGTTCAAGTTGTTGTTCGGAGCCGTATTGGTAGCATCAGGTGTGTACATTTACATGCGAAGAAAGATGGAGGCACGAGAACACAATCTATCAAAACAAATAATGGTTCTTGCAGTTGGTGCAAGTTTCTTTGCTGGGGTGATATCCAGCTTTTTTGGAATTGGAGGAGGCACTGTGTTTGTACCATTAATGGTTGTTGCAATCGGTCTGTCCATGAAACTTGCAGCGCCCACATCGCAGTTCATCTTGATGTTTGCAGCTGCTTCTGGTATGATAGTGCATTCACTTCTTGGGCATCCCAACTATTACGAGGCAGGAATGCTCTCAATCGGATCGTTTGTAGGTGGACTGTTTGGAAGCCGATTGTCTACCCGAGTAAATGAGGGAAAACTGCGAATCTTTGTTGTAGTAGTGCTTGGAATCACTGCTGCCAAGCTTGTCATTGATGCACTGACAAGTCATACCTGATCCAAAATTTATGCCGAAAATAGAAGACATCGCAAAAGATTTTCTGAATCAAAGCTATTCTGTAATCCAGATAAAAAAATCAGAACTAGTAGACTAGACATGGATAGTAGAGCTCTTGGTTTCTTCATATGGTAAAAATACCATAAAAAA
>JAKEIJ010000098.1 GCA_022545805.1 Nitrosotalea sp.
CTTGACAGATCTGACAGTTCTTGAAAACGTTACACTGCCAAGAAAGATTCAGGGTACCATACAAAATTCTTCAGACGAGGCAAGGACGTTACTCAAAACCGTCGGGCTAGAGAGCCAGATGCACAAGTTTGGAAACCAAATATCTGGTGGACAGGCACAAAGAGTGGCAATAACAAGAGCGTTGATTGCAAAACCAGCCGTAGTACTTGCAGACGAGCCTACGGGAAACTTGGATTCAGTATCTGCTGAAACCACGGTACAGCTGCTAAAATCTTTGAACAGAAAACTTTACCAGACATTTATCATTGTTACACACGATAGGCACCAGTTCGGAGAGGTGGATAAAGTAGTAACAATAAAAGATGGCCGAATTATAAAAGAAGAGATGGAGGCAAATCTGACATGATATACAAAAGTATTCTTCTTCTAGTACTATTGTCTGTAGGACAGATCGTACTTCCAAGCTATGCACAGACTGCTGAACACATTACACCAGGTCCGTCACCCTTTGAGCATGGATTTAATGACGTAAAACTTCTTGATGCATACTTTGGTACTGCAGGAAAAAAAATCGAAGCAGAGCCAGGTGACAAGAATGTCCCATTAACTATTGTATTATCAAATGTTGGCACAGAGGACATCTCTGGAATACAAGGTCTTCTTAGCTTACCAGCAGGATTTTCAGGGGCTGTCTCAAACAATGGACTCATCCAAGCAGACAACAGTCAGACTGCTACTGCAGGCCAGTCCTTTACGCTTACATTCTTTGTAAATGTAGACAAGACAATCAACATCCATGACTATTCAGGTACGGTCAAGGTTACATATTCAAGACTTCGAGAAAACGGAGAACGAACAGCATTTCTTGACTTTAACTTCAAAGTTACAGGAAAGAGTGTGATAAATCTCAAGGCAGCAAACCCATTCTTGGATCCTGCATCAAATAATGAAATAACAATCCAGATATCAAATGCCGGAACTGCACCGCTAAATGATGTCGATGTTGTAATTCAAAGAGATCAAAACAGCGGTAGTACTACCTCTAGCACGAACAACCTACAAGGAATTGTGCTTGACCAGAATCACTGGAAGGTAGGAACAGTCCAGCCTGGTTCGTCAAACAATTTTACAATCCAGACATTTATTCCACAAAGTGTTGCAGGCCAGACAATCCATGCACCATTTACTGTGACATATTTTGACGGACAAGGAAACCAAGTTACAACAACGAGGACAGTGGACTTTATTGTTGGACCAACAAGTTCTGTATCGATAATAAAACTGTCATCTCCGCCATATCTTTTGACTGCAGTCATGCAAAATCTAACACTAGGAATTGAAAACTTGTCCCCCTCAAAGATATCTGATTTATCGATTTCAATCACACCAAATTCTAATAGCTTGAAGATATTACAAGACAACAAGTGGTTTATAAAAGAGATAAACCCACTTGAAAAGACCGACCTTGTAATTCCGGTATTTGCAGACAAGAGCATCGAGGGCCAGGCAGTAGATTATGAAGTTGATGTACAATATACGAAAGACGGTGCAACAGTAATTGAAAAACAAAACTTTGCAACCTACATCAGGGGAGTAATTGATATCTCAGTTCATGACATTGGCCTAACAGAGATTGCAGGCCAGAAGATGATAACTGGAGACGTGCTCAACCAAGGAAATGTCAAGGCAGTATTTGGCCAGGTATCTGTAATGCCTCTAGATAATCAAGCAATCAAAAAGTCAAGCCAGTATATTGGAGACATTGACATTGATGCACCAGTTCCATTTAACATCCCATTAAGTTATGACTCCCCACCAACAGGTGACCAAAAAATCCAGGTTACACTGACATGGAAGGATACATTGTTGCAGCAGCATACAATGACTGAAATTGATACAGTCTCATTTGGAGCGCCCCCAGTACAATCAAGTGACAACGCAAACGCAAGCCAACTCCAAATCATTATACTTGTAGCAATTGCAGCAGGAATAGGTGGCATCGTATTCAAGGTACGAAAGAAAAAGATTGTACTTGAAAAGAAAATCGAAGAATCAAGCTAAGGGTATATTTACAGCAAAGGCATTTTTTTAGACATGATATGGGATGAAATCGAGATCCCAAAAGAAATTCGCCATTTTATGCTTGAAGGAGCAGAAGAGACAGTACTGGGTCAAAAAAATGGTGCAAAAAAACAGTATCGTTATGGTAATCTCCACATCAGAGAATATGACGACAAGTATTTGGTTCACATGGATAAAGTTGATCCAAGAAAAGATCCACTTGGCCATCTTGTAAAAGACGCTCCAGAAATTATAGTTGGAATCACAAGCGGTATAATTGCAGCAAAAAAAGTTTCATCAAGTGTTTACAAATTACAAAAGAACATGCCATTTGCAAAGAGCACATCTATCTTTGCAGGACTTGTGGCATCAGTACTTGCAGGCTATGCAGGCTATACCATAACAAAAAAGCTAAAAGAGTTCTAAAGGAGGAGAAGACAAATTTCTCGACTTCGAACAATTCAAACCTTCATCAAACTAGTGCCACTTGTATTTGCATTACGAAAGGACAGAAGAGAGTGGGTAAGAAAACAAGGAAAAAATGTTGACACCAAAAGATATCAAAAAAATGCACGCAAGGCACTCAATACGTTTCTCTCACTTGGACCTGTCTACATCAAGTTAGGCCAGTGGCTCTCATCAAGGGCTGACATATTGCCACAGCCATATCTTGAAGAGCTTGCAAAACTCCAAGATGAAGTCCCAGCAGAATCATTTGACAAGGTAAGACCAATCATAGAAAAAGACCTTGGGCCAATGGACCAGAGTTTCGATTTTGTTGACACTAACGTAGTATCTGGCGCATCACTTGGACAGGTCTACAAGGCAAAGCTCCATGGAGAAGATGTAATCATCAAGGTAAAAAGACCCGGAATTGAAAAAGTCGTTGAAGAAGATATTCGCGTATTAAAAAAAATTATTCCGTTTGCAATGAAGTTTGTCGATCCAAATCTACGATATTCTGCAGAGGCAATGCTTTCACAGTTTATCGAAACAATCAACGAAGAGATGGATTACCGAATCGAGTCCCAGAACCTAAAGACAATCAAGAAGAACATGCAAGGCTATCCAAAGCTGATAATTCCATCTGTAATAGACAGCCGGTCAAGCAAGAACATACTCACAATGGAGTATCTCCCAGGAATAAAAATAACAAATGTCAAGGCACTTGATGAGGCAGGAATTGACAGGGAGCAGCTTGTGATTCGTGCACACAGGGTCTTTTTTACAATGTTACTACGACACGACCTGTTTCATGCAGACCCTCACCCTGGAAACATCTCTGTGACAAGTGATGGTTCGCTGATACTATATGATTTTGGAATGGTCGGAAGGCTTGACACAAAGACCAGACTGAAACTAATCCGACTCTATCTATCACTTATTGAGAGAGACCCAACGAGGACCGTTTCTGCAATGGATGATCTTGGAATGCTCATGCCAGGATATGACAGAGGTATAATAGAAAAGGGACTAGCACTCTCAATACAGGCGTTTCATGGAACTAAAGTTGACAGGATGGAAGTCAAGGCACTGATGGAACTTGCAAACAAGACAATGAGCAAATTTCCATTCAAGTTGCCAAAACATCTTGCACTCTACATGAGAATGGCATCAATACTAGAAGGAGTATATCTAACACACAAGGTAAATTTCAGATTCATCAACGTATTACAAAATATTTTAGAAGAAGAAAACATTGTACGCGATGCATATGTTGAAGAGCTCAAACTCTCTTTTGGAAGATTTGTAAAATCAATAGATGCTGCAATTGCTCTGGCTCCCGAGATACGACAATTCATAGAACAAAACAAAAACATGCAGATTAACAAACCAAAATCAAGGACTGTTCTGCTTTCTGGTACAATTCTTGCAGCTGCAGTATTTGTTGGTTCCACTATACTGTATTCTACAAATGGTACAATTGGAGAGATTGGAATGCTAGGCTCTGCTGCTATAATGGCAATTGCTGTTGCATTAAGAGAACGATAGTTATTCTATTGTGATATTCTTTCCAGTCTTTGTTGGTATAGTAAGTGTAAGAACACCATCACTATATTTTGCAGATGCTGCTGGATCCTCATCGTCTTTTACCTGTATTGGCAATCTTATCTTTTTGTCAATAGAGCGCGGTCTCTGTCTCCAGATTACTGTGCCCTCGACATCGTCTTCTCTTGTTGCGACAATTGAGAGTATGTTGCCATTGAGTCTTAGTTTGATCTCTTTTTTATCAAATCCTGGCATGTCTATTGATACAAGCAGGCTGTCATTTTGTAGTATCATATCTACTGGAGGAAGAACAAACTCGTAGAACTCGCGTGACTTGTTGCCTATCTCTCTCATGGCCTCTTTAACCATGTAATGACCTATGCCCATGTAGTATCATTTAGTACTTTTTTGATTATTAAACCTTAGTTAGATTAGCTCCATAGTAATGCTATAGCATTTTATTCGTGGAACGGTTCATAATTTATCTACTGCCCGATTCAATAGGATTTTGATGATTATTGTTATAGAGGGCTTTGACCAGGCAGGAAAAAAAACCCAATCAAAATTATTATCTGATTTCCTAAAGACCAAGAAGAAAAAGTCTATGGTATTTAGTTTTCCAGACTATACAACTCCTGTTGGAAAAGAAATAAAGAACTTTCTTGGGGGCAAGCGTAAATTTCCTTCACAGGTAATACACTGCCTTCTTGCAGCAAACAGGTGGGAGAGATCACAGGATATCAAGGATGCACTTGCAAAAAATTATGTTGTTATCATGAATCGCTATTACCAGTCTAATCTAGTATATGGAATAGTAAACGGGCTTGATCTAAAATGGCTTGAAAACCTTGACAAAGGACTTCCAAAAGAAAATTTGGTAATATTGCTTGATGTCAAGGTGTCTGATTCATTTTCACGAAAAAAACAAAAACGCGACAGATTTGAAAAAGACAAAACATTTGCACTCAAGATCGCATCCACATATAGAAAACTTGCAAAAAAATATCACTGGAGTATCGTTAACGCTTCACAAGAAAAAAGTCAAGTTCATAAACAAGTAAGAGATATCGTATCAAAACACATTAGATGAAAAAACTATGGCAAAAAAATATCTCCAGATTGTAGACCCGATTCATGATTTCATCACTGTATATCCACAAGAACTTGGGCTTGTAGACTCACCTGTATTCCAACGTCTCAGGAGGATACGACAACTTGCAGGAGCTCATCTTGTATATCCTGGTGCCCAACACTCAAGGTTTGAGCATTCTCTTGGAACGATGCACATTGCAGGTCAGGCAGCAAACGTGCTCAAAGACAAGGGATACCTTGACACAAACGATTCTGAAAATATCAGGATGGCCGCACTGTTGCATGATATTGGTCACGGTCCATTCTCACATCTGTTCGAAGAGGTTCTGCAAAAAAAGAAAAAGAATTCTCATGAAGATATTGGACAACGACTGATACTTGAATCTGAGATTGGAGATATAATAAAAAAATCAGGATTTGACAAGAAATTTCTTTCCAAGCTTGCATTTGGAAACTCAAAATACCAATTCATGAACGAAATAATCTCTGGCGGTCTTAGCGCTGACATGATGGATTATCTTTTGCGTGATGGATATTTTACAGGTGCAGAGCATGCCAAGGTAGATTTTATGAGAATAATCCACTCACTTGATGTTCATGACAAGAAGCTTTCACTTGATAAATCTGCACTACTTTCTTTTGAATCAATGATGATCTCGCGATATCAAATGTTCAAGGCAGTTTACTTTCACAAGACTGTGCGCTCTGCAGAGGTTATGCTGATACAATCAATGGCACTGGCAGACAGCGAGCTTGAACTTACTACAGATGATATCGCAAAATATGTCCAGTTGACAGACGAGCTTGTAATATCAAAACTTGTCTCCCTTGAACCAAAAAATGCAGAGCTCAAAAGAGCAAAGCAGCTTGCAGTAGAATACCAAGAAAGAAAACTTCTCAAGTGTGTCTATGAAAAGATCTTTACCAAACCAAGAATGGGCAAGATAGATGTGGATAGTCTACAAAATGAAATTGCCAAAAGTTCCAAGGTAGACAAGTGTGAGGTCTTTATCGACATATCAAAGACTCCTTCGATTCCTCTTGCCCCATCAAAAAAAGAATCCCAGTCCATCATTTTAACAACAAAAAAAGGAGAGGGGCCAAAGGAATCATATGAACTTCCAATATCTGAGATTCCGCTGGTCTCTGCAATCTCTGGCTTTATGGATATTCTTCGGGTCTACACAAGACAGCAGTTTAGAAAAAAGGTTGAAATTGCAGCAAACGTCATCCTTGGTGAAACCAGTAAATGAAAAAAAGAATTGTAGTAAAATTGTCAGGAAGCTTGTTTGGCCTTGAAGACATGAAGACATTAAAACAGTATGCCGAGTTTTTTGTGAAAATCAGCAAGGTCTGCCAGCCAATAATAATTGCAGGAGGAGGAAAAATTGCAAGACATTACATTTCACACGCAAGATCATCTGGTGCAGACGAATCAACACTGGATGAACTTGGAATCGAGGTATCAAGGCTTAATGCAAAACTTTTGATCTATGCATTACAGGAAAAAGCATATCCACATCCTCCAGTCAACCTAAAAGAGGTTGCAAATGCAGCTGACACAGGGATGATTGTAGTTACAGGTGGTCTTCATCCAGGACAGAGTACAAATGCAACTGCTGCGCTTATTGCAGAAAAAGTCAGGGCAAGTGCATTTTTCAATGCAACAGATGTTGATGGAGTCTATGACTCTGATCCAAACAAGAACAAGAATGCAAGCAAGTTCAAAAAGATACCAATAAAAAAACTGCGCTCAATGCTTGTGCACCAAGATTCTGTGGCAGGAGGCTATGACCTGATGGACATAGTTGCACTAAAGGTGATAGAGCGCTCTAAACTAAAGACAAGAATACTAAAAGCAGACACAAAGATACTGGAAAAAGCAATCAAAGGAAGCCCAGAGGGCACCGAAATTACACTAGTCTGACCTGCCCTGTGTATTCTGGTATGTTGGCACTGATTGCTTTGTTTAAAATTTCTCTAGCAACATCTTCTGCAAGAACCTTTGACTGGGACTTGGCATAACCTTCTTCATCAACTATTACGACAAGCCATCCTTCTCCAGGTCTTTCAACAATTGCAACAAACTCTTTTTCGCCTACTGGCACAAACGAGCCCTGGGATTTTTTTACAGTAAGTGTGAGCATGGCAAAACCTGCATGTGAAAATAATGTCATCTGAGATTTTCTTGATCTTTCCTGACCTATTCTGACTGCCTGATGATACTGCATGAATTGTATTTTCAAACTTTTACTATAAGCGTTTTCAACTCAACATTTAAGAATTGAACAAATACTAGAAACATCCTTGGAAAAGAAAATTTTTCTTTATGCCACAGTAGGAGTTATAGTTGCAATACTTGGAGTGGTTGCAATCTTACCAAGTTCTGGAATTCTCAAGAACATGTTTACTCCAAATGAAAGCACACCAACTGCGCTCACATCTGTAATGACTGAGGTAAAGCCTCTTGGCATACAATTCAATGGTTCCACAATATCATCAGTTGGAGACAGGGATGCAACAATAGAAACAAAGTTCAATCTTACAAATCCCAATGACAATACTTTGATAATTGAAATGGTAACCTATGACATTTACGCAAACGGTGTCACAATTGGTCATGGACAATATGGACAACGATATGATGGAACTTGGGAGAGCTCTTCCTATTTACCATTGACACAACACAACTCTGAGATAATTACTGTTGATACAAAAATACTCAATGACGGAAATAATCCACAGGTCTGGTC
>JAKEIJ010000010.1 GCA_022545805.1 Nitrosotalea sp.
ACCATGTGTTGTCTTATAACAAATTCTCCAAAACTAAAAGATTCAGTATTGAAATCATTACAGAAAAAAATTAAAACAATCAAGAGATCTTTGATTGTAAAGGAGAGTCTACAAAAAAATGGATTTATCGCCATGTGTAATACGGAGCAACAAATGATAGATTTTGCAAACAAACTAGCGCCTGAACATCTTGAAATAATAACAAAAAAACCACAACAGTTAGCAAAGAAAATAAAATCTGCGGGATTGATACTAATAGGAAAGAATACTCCGTCATCAGCTAGTGATTACCTGCTAGGATCAAATCACATACTTCCAACTAACAGATTTGGCAGAACTAGAGGTTCATTAGGAGTCTTGGATTACATGAAGATACAGACACAGGTAGAATCTTCAGAATCTGCATTGAAGAAAATTTCAAAATACATGAAAGCCTTGACTGAAGCAGAGGGCTTGCCAAATCACTATGAGGCAGTTAAGGGCAGATTGTCATGAAAAAAGACTGGTTTACAAAGGAATTGGAAAAATATTCCAAACTTGCAGGTTATAAAAAACCTGAAAAACACTCGAATGTGATAAAACTAGATTCAAACGAAAACTATGCAGTATCTGATGATTTGCTCAAAAAAATGATAAACGATGCAAAAGAAAACATGGACGTCAGAGAATATCCATTGGGAGGAACAGAAAGGCTAGTCCAAGATATCTCCAAGTATGTAGGAATGCCAAAAGAAATGATCGGAGTTGGAAATGGCTCTGATCAGATCATTGATCTTTTTCTAAGTAACTTTGCTTCTAAAGATACTAAAATACTAACATCTGATCCGACTTTTGGATTCTTTGAAGAACGATGTAAGCTTTATTCAATTCCTACAATAAAAATTCCATTTGACAAGAGTATGACTCTTAATCTGGAAAAATTCTTGTCAAACTCAAAGAAAGCTAGTATTCTTTATCTTGATACACCAAACAATCCAACTGGATTTCAATTTGAGAAAAAAGATCTTGAAAGGTTGATCCGTGAATTCAAAGGTCTTGTAATCATTGATGAAGCATACGTAGAATTTTCTGATTATTCTGTTGTAGAGATGACAAAAAAGATCAATAATCTTATCGTACTTAGGACCTTGTCTAAATCATTTGGATTGGCAGGACTACGAGTAGGATATTTTGTGGCTAATGCACAGATAATTGACACATTCACAAGAGTGATCCAGTATCCTTACCCACTGAATACATTGGCAATAGAGGTTGGCATACTGGCTCTACGACAATCGAAATCTTTTACAGATGTTGCAAATCTTGTCAAGAAAGAACGTTCACGAATTATTGCTAACCTACAACAAATGAAAATATTTGAGGTATTTGATTCAAAAGCAAATTTTGTCCTTTTTGCTGCTGGGGGTTCCAGTCAACGAATTTACAAAGCACTAATTGAACAAGGTATATCAATAAAGAATCTCGGAAAAGTTGGCTCTCATGAGGGCTGCCTACGAGTTACGGTGGGTTCGCAAGATATGAATTCCAAGTTTCTTACCGCCATACGGGATTTACTGAATTGACTCTAAAGGAAATACAAGAAGGGATCACAATAGATCCAACAAAAATTGAGAAAATAAAAAAATTAGACTCCATAGTGTTTGACTGCGACGGAGTACTAGTCGATGTATCAAACTCTTACGATTTGGCCATAAAAAAAACTGTAGATTTTATCATAAAAGAAATGACACAAGTAAATGAATCAGTATTGGTGACAACAAAAATGATAGAAGGTTTCAAAGCTAGTGGTGGTTTTAATGACGAAATTGATGTTACATATGCATTGATACTTGCTATTGTTGCAGCAAAGAAAAGAAACGAACCTTTCTCCGAATTCATTCTTCAAGTAATTGAAAATGCAGATCATAGCGGAATAAATTCTGTTGAGAAATACATGAATTCTATAAATGCTGATGTTTCTGACATTAGAAATAAATTATCATATCCAGGTAAAAAATTCCAAAATCCTCTCTCATCAATATTTGATGAAATATTCTATGGTTCTGAGTTGTATAAACAACTATACAAAAGAAACTCAGAATTTTTTCATGGTCTTGGATTGATTGAAAATGATGTTGTGATATTGAATAAAGATCTTGTTACAAAACTACATAGTAGATTTGGAAAAAAAATTGCTATTGTAACAGGTAGGGGGCACTTATCTGCAAAATACTCCCTCAAGGACTTGTTCCAAGAATTTGATCTGGATAATTCAAAATTTCTAGAAGACGAACCACGTGAAATGGCAAAGCCAAACCCTCAATCTCTTATATCCTCAATTGAAGGAATGAATGGAACTACCTCACTATATGTAGGTGATTCCATGGAGGACTATCTGATGGCACGCAAGGCCAATGAATCTGGCATATCTACAATATTTTGTGGTGTGTATGGTACTAGTAATGATCCTAAAGCAAAAAAATCTCTATTTGAGAACAACCACGCGGACATTATAGTCCAGTCAATAGATCTAATTCCGAAGACATTAAATCTGGTTGAGGCATAAACCCCTTCTCTACTCGGGGATTTTAATGAAATCTAGAAAAGCACACATCAATAGGAAAACTAAGGAAACCGAGGTACTAGTTGAGGTAAGTCTGGATGGAACTGGGAAAATCTCTGTTAAGACAGGTTTACCATTTCTTGATCACCTCATTGTATCTCTGTCAAAACATGCTATGCTTGATCTTAAATTGAATGCAAAGTCGATGGACGGAATAGATCACCACCTAATCGAGGATGCAGCAATAGCTCTAGGTAATGCAATGGATCAATCTTTGGGTAACAGATCTGGAATTGTAAGATTTGGTTATGCTTCAGTACCGATGGATGAATCTCTTGCAGAGGCATCGTTAGATCTTGTCAAAAGACAGTATCAAAGAATTGATTTGTCTATTAAGAGAAACCAGATCGAAGAAATCTCAAAAGAAGATCTGGAACACTTTTTCCGATCACTGGCTCAGAATCTAAACATCTGCATGCACGTGTCTGTAAAATATGGAGATAACGATCACCACAAGATTGAGGCTGCGATAAAGGCATTTGCAGTGGCTTGGAGAACAGCTGCAGGTTATGATCACAAGCAAAAAGGAATACCAAGTACAAAAGGTGCCATGTAAATGGTCAAAGTGGCAATATTTGACTATGGGGCAGGAAACATATTCAGTCTCAAATCATCACTAGAAAAAAATAATGCAGAAGTAGATATCATAACTAGCCTCAGCAAGATAAATGATTATTCTGGATTACTTTTGCCTGGGGTAGGAAACTTTGATCCTGCAATAAAGAGTCTTCATACTTCAAAAATTGAATTCCAAGATTTGGTAAAAAATCAGATCCCTGTATTGGGCATATGCTTGGGCATGGAAATGTTCTTTGAGAAAAGTGAGGAAGGAAAACTTGGTGGACTAGGAGTTTTGGACGGCGAAGTAATACTTCTTCCAAACAAATTCAAGATTCCCCACATGGGCTGGAACAATCTTCAGATCAAAAAACCAAGTGTCTTGTTAGATGGAGTCAAGGAAGGTTCATGGGTTTATTTTGTCCATTCCTACAGAGTAAAACCGAAAAACGAAGAAATCATCAAGGCTGATTCTGATTATGGGATAAATGTGCCTGCCGTAATCGAAAATCACACATTATTTGGAACTCAATTTCATCCTGAAAAATCAAGCAAAGTTGGTTCTATCATGATCAAGAACTTTTTACGAGTGTGCAAAAAGTGAAAATAATTCCTGCCATTGACATTATGGACAACAAAGTAGTACGACTAGTAAAGGGAGATCCCAAAAACAAAACTGTATACAGTTCTGACCCTGTTGGAATGGCAAAAAAATGGGAAAAAGCAGGCGCCGATATGCTTCATGTAGTAGATTTGGACGCCACACTTGGAACGGGTTCAAATCTTCAAATAATTAAAAAAATCACAGAATCAGTTTCTATACCTGTCGAGGCTGCAGGTGGTTTGCGTACAAAGGAAATAATAGAAAATGCGTTACAATTTTCTTCTAAGGTAGTACTTGGAACTATTGCTTTTAAAAATAAAGAGATCCTCGATGAAGTCTCAAAGAAATTTGGAAAAGAAAGAATTGTCATATCTGCAGATCAGATGGGTGGCAAAATTGTGATAAGTGGATGGAAGGAAAGTACTGGAATAGAACTTATTCCAGGAATTGAAAATTTTGTAAGGCTTGGCTACTCTCAATTTCTCATAACCACGGTAGAAAGAGATGGAACACTACATGGTCCAGATCTTGAGTCCTTGCAAAAATCATGTGATATAAAAAATGTAAAAGTTATAGCAAGTGGAGGGATATCTAATTTGCAAGATATTGTAAATGTAAAAAAATGTGGCGCAGCTGGGGTAATTCTAGGTAAGGCGTTATATGATGGAAAGATATCTGTAGAGGAGGTTAAGACACTAGCATGACTTTAACCAAGAGAGTAATTCCTTGTCTTGATGTTGATAATGGACGAGTAGTGAAGGGAATGCATTTTAAATCAATAAAAGATGCAGGTGATCCTGTCTTACTTGCGGAAAAATACAGTCATGAAGGCGCTGATGAACTAGTCTTTCTTGATATAACAGCTTCTGAACAACAAAGAGAGACAATCAAAAGTCTAGTACAAAAAGTAGCTCAAGTAATTGATATTCCATTTACTGTAGGAGGAGGTGTCAAGACTCTACAGGATGCAAGAGATATTCTTCTTAGTGGTGCTGACAAGGTTGCTATTAATACAGGAGCTGTAAAAAATCCTGGAATAATAACAAAATTGATGGAAATCTTTGGTAAACAATGTGTTGTGATAGCCATGGATGTAAAACGTAATTATGAGATAAAAGATGACAGACACATCTTCAAATCTGATTCCAAAAAGTTTTGGTTCGAAGTCTACATTTATGGGGGAAAAACTCCGACCAATCTTGATGCCATAGAGTGGGCAAAAGAGGTGGAAAAGCGTGGAGCAGGAGAGATTCTATTAACAAGTATCGATATGGATGGAACAAAAGAAGGATATGATGTACAGCTTATCAAAGAAATAGTAAGTGCTGTAAACATACCTGTTGTAGCATCAGGAGGATGCGGTAAACCTAAACATATGCTTGATGTCTTTTTGCAAACTAATGTAGATGCCGCACTGGCTGCATCAATATTTCATTATCAAACTCATTCTGTAGATAGAGTAAAAGAATATCTCAAAGAAAATGGGGTTCCTGTTCGACTATAACAGAGAAATAGGGCTCTAATGCAAAAGGATGTTGTAATGAATAAAAAGATAATTGATATTGATTTTGGAAAAAGTGACGGTCTTGTACCTGTAATTGTCCAGGATGTACACACTAAAGAGGTTCTAACTCTTGCATATGCAAACAAAGAGTCTCTCGAACTCACACAAAAGACTGGTAACTCATGGTTTTGGAGCAGATCGAGAAATAAACTGTGGATGAAAGGAGAGGAATCTGGAAATGTGCAAAAGGTCAAAGAAATCTTGGTAGATTGTGATTCTGATGCAATTGTGTACCTAGTGGAACCGAGTGGACCTGCATGCCATACTGGTGATAGAGTATGTTTCCACAATGTTCTTGAAAAATAACTCTAACAGGGATCTAATCCTTTAGGCACAGGAGTTAATTCTGCCTGTGATCCTGGAATCCAATCATTTACTATCTCAAATGGTATGGATTTGTATGAAACTCCTTTGAATACTATACTCCACTGACCCACAAGGTCTGTGGCATTACATAGTGCAAGAGTTCTTTCAGTATCTGGTTTGAAAAATTGTTTAAAACTAGATTTCATTGTTCCATTAAATGGTATCTTAGTAAACGCATCTCCTTTTGGATCCACAACATCAATTTCTCCTACATCTGTTGGTTGCAATCCACTTACCACCATGAAAATATTTTCCCCGAGTTTGTATTGATTTTTATTAATTGAAAATGGACCGGAGGAAACCCATTTCCATTGTTGATCATCTAATTGTTTTTGATGATAATACGAATAAGCTGCGGCTGCAACTATGCCTGCTACTATGATTATCCCAATTATTGTTCCAGTATGTTTTTTCTTTTTTGTTCTCTCTCTTATTTTCAATTTTGAGTTTCGTTTGATGTTATCATTAATATTTCTTCTAATTGTAAAAAATTCATAAAATCTCTTAATTTACGAAATTTCCAGACTGTAACCTATTTTGTTGTTCGATCTTTTCTAAATTTGTAGTTGGATTTATGTTAATTTTTACTTAATCTTGCTGTTCCATAAATTAAGCCCTACTTAAATTCATATTAGGATTTTTTATGTACTATTTTTACAAGTCAGAGTTATCTTGGGAAAAATAAAGTTTCTACAGTGCAGAGAATGTAAGAAAGAGTATACTCCTACATTCAAGTATATATGCGAAGAATGCTTTGGCCCTCTTGACGTATGTTATGATTTTCCATCTGTAAACAAAAATACCTTTTCAAATCGTGAACATACCTATTGGCGCTATCATGAACTCTTACCCATCGAGTCAAAATCTAACATAGTTAGTATTGGAGCTGGAATGACTCCGTTAATTAAAGCAGAAAAATTAGGTAAAGCACTAGGTCTGAATAATCTTTACATAAAAAATGATTCAGTAAATCCCACATTTTCATTCAAAGACAGACCCGCAGGTGTAGCTGTATCAAAAGCAAAAGAATTTGGTTTATCTGCAGTGGGATGTGCATCAACAGGAAACCTTGCATCAGCTACTGCAGCTCATGCAGCAAAAGGAGATTTTCCATGCTACATATTTGCACCAAGTGACATTGAACATGCAAAAATAACCCAAGCTCTCTCTTATGGTGCTAATTTTATTTCAGTCGATGGTACATATGATGATGCAAATAGAATTGCTGCACAGATAGGTGATAGCAAAGGAATCGGAATAGTAAACATAAACATGCGTTCCTATTATGTTGAAGGATCTAAAACATTGGCCTATGAGGTAGCAGAACAACTTGATTGGAAAGTACCAGACCAACTTGTTGTACCAGTTGGAAGTGGAGCAATGTTAAATGCAATTTGTAAAGGATTTGAAGAACTCGAAAATACATCTCTGATCAATCAAGTCTCTAACATGCATATGATTGCAGCCCAACCTCGTGGATGCGCACCGATTGTAGAGGCCTTTAAGAAACATCTCTCAGAAGTGACTCCTGTGGAAACACCAGATACAATAGCCAAAAGTTTAGCCATTGGTGATCCTGGGGATGGCCAGTATGTATTACGACGTCTAAAACAATACAATGGTTTTGCTGAAGAATCAAACAACCAGGAAATATTGGATGCTATACTGTTGCTAGCCAAGACTGAAGGCATATTTACAGAGCCAGCAGGTGGTGTCTCTGTTGCTGTATTGAAAAAAATGGTTGATGAAGGAAAAATTGACAAGAATGATTGCACTGTATGCTATGTTACTGGTAATGGACTAAAAACAACTGAAGTTATGATGGAAATGCTTCCAAAGCCTCAAGTAATGCAGGCAGATGTTGGCAAAATCTTGGCATTGGTGAGATAGATGGCAAATATCAAATTCACTATTCCTTCTGTACTGAACAAAGGTGGAGGAGAAAAAAAAATTGATTTGGCAGCAGTCACCCTTTCTGAGGCATTTACTAAAATTTCAGAACAACTCGGTGATGAATTCAAAAGACGAGTTCTTAACCCTGATGGATCACCAAGATCACTTATCAACATATACGTAAACGGAAAAAATATGCGATTTTCTGGAGGAATGGGAACCGCACTAAACGATGGAGATGAAATTTATGTATTGCCAGCAGTTGCAGGTGGTTCAGAACTTTCCAGTAAAGATCTTGAAAGATATTCAAGACAAGTGATGTTAGAAGAAATTGGATATGAAGGTCAGATCAAACTCAAAAAATCAAAAGCATGTGTCGTTGGAGTAGGTGGACTAGGTAATCCTATAGTGGCACGATTGGTTGCTATGGGAATAGGCACGATAAGAATTGTTGATAGAGATGTTATAGAAATATCAAATTTGCATAGACAAACAATGTTTGATGAATCTGATGTAGGTCAGATCAAAGTTGAGGTTGCTGCAAAAAAGTTGAAAAAAATGAACTCTGAGGTAATAATTGAAGCATTGCCTGTTTCTGTAAATGACTATACTGCACTAGATGTAGTAGAAGGATGTGATGTTGTAATTGATGCACTTGACAGTGTTAACGCTAGATATTCTCTTAACAAGGCATGCATCAAAAAAAATATTCCATTTGTGACCGGAGCAGCAGTGGGAGTTTCAGGACAGGTGTTTACCATTCTGCCACACCAAACTGCATGTTATCATTGCATATTCCCATCACTTGATGAAAATTCCATGCCTACATGTAGTACAGAAGGAGTTCATCCATCAATACTATCTATTGTTGGAGGAATAGAAGTTGCAGAAGCAGTAAAAGTCCTAATAGGAAGACCTCCAACATTGGCAAACAAATTGCTTTACATTGATCTTGATAACCTGGATTTCAACACTGCTACTTTTAGCAAGGTGGATGAATGTCCTGAGTGTGGTTCCGGCAAACGTGAAGAATTACCAACTCAAGAACTAATCATAGAAGAGCTTTGTGGACGTAATAGGGGAAAACGTACATTTTCTATCACACCTACTACAATGATTGAGATTGATGTTCCAAAGATAACTAGTGCAGCATCAGAGAAAGGTTTCAAAGTACAAAATCAGGGCGAACTTGGATTATCAATTTCCTCTAATGATATCTATGTGAGTTTCTTAAAACGCGGTTCTGCTGTAATTGTTGGCGAGAAAGATGAGAGTTCTGCAATTACACTATACAAAAAATTAGTTAACGCTTAATTTTTTTTTGGAGATTTAATTATTTTTATTGCCTCAACTAATTTCAAATATGGATCCTCCATAGAATTTAGAACCATTCTTGCTTTCTTCTTACTATCTTTATTATCATTTAGCATTTTTTTGACCAAGTATGAAATTTTCTTTGGATTTGTTTCGCGTTCTGCAAGTCCTATTCGCACTAGATACTTTTCAATATGATTTGGTGCTGCATCATATGATATGGTTGGAATCCCCATCAATGCGGATTCTGCTGTCATGGTACCTCCTGATCCTATGAATAGATCTGTAATACTAAGAAGTGATTTGCCGTCTACGACTTTGTCCATTATAGTAACTTTTTTACCGAATTTTTCTTTGAGTCTTTTCTTTTGTACTGCATATCTTGCCAATACTATTATGTTGTATAGTTTGTCTTCCTTGCTTATTTCATAAATTATGCTGTCACTTTCAGTTTTTCCTAAAATATATGCAGCCTCTGATTCTTCTGGCCTGATTACTATTGTCTTTTTAGTCTTATCTACACCTATTTTCTTGATCTTTGATCTTTCTCTAACTATGACAGCTGCATCAATGGCTTTGTAATGTATGATGTCTTTCTCTGAAATTCCATATTTGACAAATTCATTTTTCGGTATCACCCAAGGAATGAGAAGTTTCTGTACTAGTGGCACTGAAAGCCTCATCACTGCTTCTGCATGAGGAGAGTCTGAAAATGCGACCTGTTTGATACCTATACCATAGGCAATTCTTGCAGCTTCTGGAGAGCAGAAACTAACGGTCAAATCAGGAGAGAACTTGACTATTACATCCAAAAGATGATCCATCCTTTGTATGCTTGAACCAAGTTTTCCTTCTTTGGTGGAACCACCATGTTTTCCAATTAATCTTAGATCTATGTTTTTTATCTTGGATAATTCAACAACTTCGCGATAATTTCTTGAAGTACAGAGTATTTTGTGATTTTTACTCAATTTGCTTATCATTGGAGCAAAGAAAAGCAGCTGTTTAGGCGTCAAAATGTCAAACCAGATTTTCAAACATTTTTGATATAATCTGAGGGTGGAAAAAGTTTTTCTTAGCCTGTACTCATAGTCCGGATGGTTTGGTTGCAACAAAAATTGTTGTGTATGGCTTAAGTACTGAAGGATACTCGATTGCTTGCCAAATGGCAATAAAAGGAGCTGATGTTTTCATTGTTGATGAATCTGCTCACATGGCAATTTCTCTTAAAGCAGAGATTGCAAAGACCTATCCTAATGTTACATCATTAAAAGAAGACGAACCACTCTTGGGAGTTGAACCCATAGATGTTGCAATATCTCACGCTGAATATCTTTTCTTTGCTCCTCGTATACGAAAGACAGGCCAAGAAGCTAAGATGGAAATTCATTCAAAATTCAAAGATGCAACATCTTCAATAAAAAAAGGTGGATCAGTAATTTACAATCTTCCAACTGGCATAGGGGGAAATAATGAAACTATTTCATTGCTTGAACATGTTTCTGGTCTTGAGATGGGTAAAAGTATATCATATTTTTATTACCCTTTATCAAAAAATAATATTCCTGAAATTATTGGCTCATTTAATGCAAAAGATGATGATAAACTCGCTAAACTATTGGAATCTGATAAAAAGGGGAAAAAATTCGTGTCCATATCTTCGGCTGAAATTTTACATGCGATTAAAATTCTCACTCAATTTGCAAGTCTATCTAGTGTTTTAGAAGTTTCCAAGTTTGCACAAGACTCCCAGACTAGAAATGATCTAGTTCTAACTGAATATAATGATCTATTTCTTGATGACATGACAAATGGTCTCTATGATTTAAGATCCCTTGGTACATCTGTAGAAGGTGCAGGTACAATGATGTATCTAGTAAATGGCAGCATCAAGGGAATTGAGGGCTATGTCAAGAGATTAATTGACGAAATTCGTTCCACGTTGAAGAAAAATGAACTAAAAGCAAGCAGGACCAAAGTAGTTTTGGTATGGACCCAAGATTCCTATGAGATGAGAGGAGACAAGGTAGACATGCTAAACTCACTTGTTACAAAACTTCGTGATTACATTGGAGATGTCGAGATACATCAGGGACCCGAATTAGATATCTTCCATAGTGATAAAACAACCATTATAGTGGCATGTTCAAAATTTGATTATGATAAGATAACTAAAAACGGAAAAGACTCTGATGTTATTGTAATTAAAACAAATCCTCTTTGTGAGATATTATAATAAGGGTATATTCTAAAAAATAGTAAGAATTGTCTGACCCATCTGATGTATCCAAAAATGATTCTGTAGAAACTCAAGAACACAGTATCAACAAAGACGATGAATCAGAATCCATTTCAGAACTTGAGACACTGAAAATTCAATTAGAACAAGAAAAAGAAAAAACTTCTTCTTATGAGAAAAAAATTCAATACTTGCTTGGAGATTTTGAAAATCTTAAGAAAAGATCGGAGATCGATATTCAGACTCGTGTAAACTCAATCACTGATGGTGTTGTTCTCAAATTTCTTGGAATATATGATGATTTTATTCGTGCAAAAGATGCTTTATCCAAACAGAATGTAAATACCACCGGTCTAGATGCTATCCTAAAAAACATGGACACATTTCTAGTTGAATTTGGAGTAACGCCCATAGAAGCAGTAGGTGAAATCTTTAACCCTAAACAGCATGAGGCAATTTCCATAAAAGAGGATCCGACATTGGATGATGATACAATCACAGCAGAACTTCGTAAAGGATATATTTTGAAGGACAGAGTTATTAGACCAAGCTTAGTAGAAATATCTAAGAGAAATATAAAGGAGATGAAGTAAATGGCTAAAATTATCGGTATTGATTTGGGAACAAGTAATTCTGCTGCGGCAGTCATGCTGGGAGGAAAACCTACTCTTATTCCAGCATCTGAGGGAACCACGGTTGGGGGAAAAGCGTTTCCTTCTGTTGTTGGACTCACAAAAGACGGCCAACTAATAGTTGGTGAACCAGCTAGAAGACAGGCAGTAACTAACCCTGAGGGTACAGTAGTGGCAGCAAAAAGAAAGATGGGCACAGATTACTTTTTTAAAATTTATGATAAAGAGTACAAACCCCAGCAAATTTCTGCATTCATCTTACAAAAAATAAAAAGAGATGCAGAGGCATTTACTGGAGACAAGGTCGAAAAAGCAGTAATTACGGTACCTGCTTATTTCAATGATAATCAAAGGCAAGCAACTAAAGATGCTGGACAAATTGCGGGTCTTGATGTTGTTAGAATAATAAATGAACCAACTGCTGCCGCACTTGCCTTTGGCCTAGACAAATTAAAACAAGATATGAAAATTATGGTGTTTGATTTAGGTGGAGGTACACTAGATGTTACCATTATGGAAATGGGTGGTGGTGTCTTTGAAGTAATGAGCACTTCTGGAGATACTCAGCTAGGAGGTACTGATATGGATAAAGTTTTGATTGATTATGTTGTTGATAGTTTTAGAAAAACATCAGGCATTGATATTTCCAAAGACAGTGCAGCCATGGTACGAGTAAGAGAAGCAGCTGAAAAGGCAAAGATTGAACTTTCTTCAATATTTGAAACTGATATCAATTTACCGTTTATATCATATGACCAATCTTCTGGACCTAAAAATCTTGAATTAAAAATAACTCGGGCAAAGTTTGAAGAGCTCATAAATCCGATAGTGGAAAGATGCAGACCTTCTGTTACGAAATCTATGGAAGATGCAAAGCTTACTCCTGCTGATGTTAGCAAAATAATCCTAGTCGGTGGTCCAACTAGAATTCCTCTAGTCAAAAAATTTGTAGCGAATTTGATGGGAAAAGAACCTGAGGCAGGAATAGATCCAATGGAAGCAGTTGCATTAGGAGCCGCTGTTCAAGCAGGAATTATTGGTGGTGAGGTCACAAGCGATATTGTACTTTTGGATGTAACTCCTCTCACACTTGGTTTAGAGGTTCTAGGAGGATTGAGAGAGCCTATAATTGATAGAAATACAACAATTCCTACTTCTAAAAGCAAGGTTTTCACAACTGCTGCAGACAATCAAACTGCTGTTACTATACATGTAGTTCAAGGAGAGCGACCGATGGCTACAGATAATGTTTCACTTGGAAGCTTTAATCTATCTGGAATCCTTCCTGCACCAAGAGGTATTCCACAAATTGAAGTCAAATTCGATATTGATGCAAACGGAATACTCAATGTTGCAGCAAAAGATCTAGCTACACAAAAAGAAGCAAAAATAACCATTACTGCTAGCACAAAACTTGCCAAAGAAGACATAGAAAAAATGACAAAAGACGCTGAACTCTTTGCTGAACAGGACAAAAAGAAGAAGGATGAGGTACTGATCAAAAATGAAGCACAACAAGCTATCTATTCAGCTGAAACTTTGATCAGCCAACAAAAGGACAAGATATCACAAGATCAAGGTGTACAGGTAAGTAATGCAATAAAAGAACTAAAAGATGTTCTTGATAAGAGCGTTGAAGAAATAAAACCGAAACTTGATTCTCTAACTAAATTGATAAATGACATAAGCACAGAACTTTACAAAAATGTTACACCTCCATCTGGAGCAGCTGGACAAGGTGGACCTGAAGCAGCTGCACATAGTGGGCCTGATGCAACTGGACAGGATGCAGGCAAGTCACAGAACTGATCTTTATACAAGGGAAAGTGTAGTTGAGTTATAATGAGTTCCAAACGTGATTATTATGAGGTTTTAGGAGTCTCAAAAAGCTCAACACCTGATGAGGTGAAATCACAATATCGTAAACTTGCTTTAAAATTTCATCCTGATAAAAATAAATCACCTGATGCTGCAGAGCACTTTAAGGAAATTTCAGAAGCATATGCAGTGTTATCTGACTCTGAAAAACGTAAACTCTATGACACTTATGGTCATGCTGGCGTAGATAGAAAATACAGTACAGATGATATCTTCCAAGGTTCAAGAGCAAACTTTGAAGATATTTTTGGAGGTGCTGGTGGTTTTGAATCTATTTTTGAATCTATTTTTGGTAGAGGGGGAGGATTTCGGTTCGGAGGATTTGATTTTGGAGGATCTGGTAGAGCACGAGGCTCTGATCTTGTGTATGATACATCATTGACATTAGAAGAAGCATTCAAGGGAAAAAAAGAAGAGATTGATCTGCCTAGGTTAGTAAATTGTGATATTTGCAATGGATCAGGTTGTGCTCCTGGTACATCAGTGAGAACATGTTCTGTATGTAATGGTCATGGTCAAACTAGAGTATCACGCAGCAGTGGATTTTCTACATTTGTAACTGTACAACCATGTAATACTTGCAAAGGTCAGGGCAAGATCATAGAAAGGCCATGTTCAAAATGTAAAGGGGTCGGAAAACAAAAAACAACAAAAAAATTCTCATTTGAAATTCCTGCTGGAGTAGAGGATGGAGAATACAGGATCCAGGGAGAAGGTGAATCAGTTCAAAATGGTGTAAACGGAGATCTGATTGTTAGAATACGAGTTCAACCGAATGATAAATTCAAAAGAGATGGATCTGATATTTTCTATGATGCAAATATTTCTATGATTGATGCAGCATTGGGCAAAAGTATCATGGTTGAAACACTTGAAGGACAAGAAAAACTTGAGGTAGAATCAGGAAGTCAACCAAATACCATCATAAAACTAAAAGGAAAAGGACTTCCTCGTCAGAGTGGAAGGGGTAGGGGCGA
>JAKEIJ010000099.1 GCA_022545805.1 Nitrosotalea sp.
GTAATGTTACCATCATGATATGCTTTTGGGTCTTCGAGAAATATTGAAAGTGCTCCTTCTCTTAGCCCATGATTGCTCACATGTAGATTTGAAAAATCATATTTTTCCATCATTGTATTAATCACACAAGATCCCGCAACAATAGTTTCTGACCTACTAGAACCTATTACGGATATGTTTGAGATATCATTAGATTTCATCTTGGATAATTTACCACCTGCGGAATCAAGAGACTTATGGCTAATTTTGTAATTATGTGTCTTATCAAGAGGGTATTTTGAAAGTCTTTGTTCATATCTTGCCAATGCACGTAGTGTGCCTCCAACACCCACAAGCTTGGTGTCTTTACTAAGACCCAGGTCTTTTTTATTTGGAAGAAGACTCCAGACATATCGTTTTAGGTTTTTGAGATTCTTGTCAGTCAGTTTTCCTTGTCTTCCATCAAATTGATGTGTGAGTCTTAGAGACCCTAGAGGTAAGGAGATTACTTTTTTTATCTTGAATCGTTCTGCGTGAACAATCTCAAGACTCCCTCCTCCCATATCAAAGAATAACGCATCAGGAATACGTAGTGATTTGATTGCACCAACATAAGAATAAAGCGCCTCTTCTCGCTCAGACAGAACTTTGAAATTAAATCCAGCTTCTTTTGAAACAGAATTAAGAAAATCATTTTTGTTACTTGCTTCTCTAACTGCACTGGTAGCAATAGGTAGTACCGATTTTATTGGATTCAACTGGATTATTTCTCTAAAAACTTTTAGTGTCTCAATTGCTCTTGACATGGGTTTTTTTCCTAGTTGCCCCCTTTCGTCAAGCCCTTCTCCCAATCGTACTTTGATTCCTTCCTGTTGATAAATATCAAATGAATCATCATCTTTTACGTTATAGATAACTAATTTTGCAGAGTTAAAGCCTAGATCTATTACAGATATTTTCAGCTAAACATGACCCATATTGATACTACCATGTTACTATTAATCTAGTTCTGATTTACATTTTTTTACTAAATGAAAAATATAGAAAACGTAAACCTATACAATTTTTTTTAGGTGTTTTGGAGTAAGAAGCCATCTTAATTCTCCTTTAATTTTAGGAAGTGTTGAGATCACACGTATCCTCGCCATACCAGCCTTCTTGAGGTTTATTCTACAACCAGATTGAGATATTGCTTCACTTATCATCGTACTAAGATACGGCTCATGTCCTACTACTAGTACAACAGAATCCTGTTTTAATTTTGACAAGACAGAATAAAACTCTAGTCTGTTACCTTCAGGTTTTAGAGAAATAATTTCTTCAATTTTGCCTTTGTATTTTAGAGATTTTGTCACAATCTCGGCTGTTTGCTTGGCTCGCAAAAGAGGACTAGTAAACACGCTATCCAGTTTTATTCCCAAAGATTTTAGACCATTTGACAGATCGGTAATCTCTTGCTGACCTTCTGAGGTAAGTGATCTTTTAGAATCTCCAGGAGCTAGAGAGTGTCTTCCAGCTTCACCATGGCGCAGTATCAACAAATCCATTGACCAGTCATCAATTTTTCATATATTTATGAGTTAGAGAAAATACCAGTGTACTTGCCATTAATCAGATTTGAGATAGTCAGATATGTAAAAATCTACTGTGATTTATTATGTTTCATAGATATACAATTACTATATAGATTACAGTCATTACTTCATACCAATTCTACAAAATCAATGTCAAGTGAAATAATATGACAACATCGGTAAAACCTAAAATTGCCTCACACCGCAGTAATTTGAGTATGAGGTCTGAGACCAGAGGTAAACTCATCATAGTAGAAGGAATAGACGGTTCAGGAAAATCAACTCAGATTCATCTTTTAGAAAAATGGCTTGCATACAAAGGTGTAAGTGTTTTCAAATCGGAATGGAACTCTTCAGAGATGGTAAAGGAGATCACCTCCAAGGGAAAGAAGAAGGGGTTACTAACCCCAACCACTTTTAGCTTGTTGCATGCTACAGATTTTGCTGACAGATATGAGAGAAACATTTCTCCACTACTAAGAGCAGGTCATTTTGTTCTAGCAGATAGATATGTGTACACAGCGTTTGCAAGAGACATTGTTAGAGGTTGCAATCCAGAATGGGTCAAGAAGGTTTACGATTTTGCAATAAAACCAGATGTTGCATTTTACTTTAAGGTTCCAGTAGATATTGCAGTTGATAGAATTTTGATAGGTAGACCCAAGTTAAAGTATTACGAAGCTGGTATGGATATGAATTTGAGTAATGATCAGTATGAAAGCTATAGGATTTTTCAGGGAAGAATAATTGAGCAATATGATTCACTTGCGAAAAGTGAAGGATTTACGGTAATAGATGGTACGACAAATATTGAAGAGCAGCAAAACATTGTAAGAAAAAAGATCCTGCCGCTTTTAGAAGGCTACCAGACAAACAAGACAAGGATTAGGAGATAAGAAATGGCACGGACAAAATACAAAGATCTTGGAAAGAGGACAGTAGAGTTCTATGGTCAAGGCATAAAGAACTTGCAAGACATAGAAATCAAGGGAAGACTAATTGTAATAGAAGGTCCAGATGCATCAGGACGTAGTACACAGATCCAAGAGATTACCACAAGATTGGAGGCAGACGGTCATGCAGTACTCAATACTGGTCTTAAGAGATCTGAACTTGTAGGCAGAGGAATATTGGAGGCAAAAAGAGACTATAACTTGGGTAGAAAGACTCTAGCATTATACTATGCAGCAGACTTTGCAGACCAATTCGAATACAAGATAATACCTGCTTTACAGGCAGGATATATCGTACTTGCAGACAGATACATCTACACGCTCATAGCAAGAAATCTGGTTAGAGGATTAGACAGAACATGGTGCCACAACTTGTACGGATTTGCCATAAAACCAGATATTGTGTTTTACTTGGACGTGGAACCATCAGTATTGATACACAGGGTATTTCAGAAAAATTCCACGTTAGATCATTATGAATCGGGTGCTGATATTGGCCTATCAGAAGACATGTACGAGTCATTTTTGATTTATCAAAAAAGGATCTCGCAAGAATTTCATGCAATGCAGAAAAAATATGGTTTGATACCAATCAATGGAAATAGAACAATACCAGAAATACACAATGATTTACAGAAAAGAATAGACACTTTTCTTCAACGTATAGACCATCAGTAAGAAGACAAAATTTCAGTGTACAATAATTGATTTTGAAGAAACAAATCAGATGTCATCAAATTGGTTCATGAGACGATGCATCCTTTTTGATTTCGTCTGTATTTTCAGCAGGTTTGGCAGGTTTCACTCTCACTAGACTAGTATAGATTGCTTTTCCTTTTGAAATTGGAACTAGCACTTTTTTCAATTGTTTTAGATGAACACTTTTTTCATGTGTTTTTTTAGCAGCCTTGTCGGTAAAAGACATCACATGCACAAACATGGTATGATCATCTTCATCCTGAAATACTTTGTACTCTGTTGTTCCAGGTTCAGTCTTTTTCACTTGCTCTACATATTCTGATATAGCATTAGTTGCTTTGACAAGTTTTTTCTTTTTTATTTTATATTGTACCACAATTGTGATTGGATCCAATGTCATACTAGTACAAGTGCAGATAGTAAGCCGATGGATAAAAACTTGATCGCCTCAGAGATCACATAGTGATTCATGTACGACTGTAGTGATCAACAAAAATATAGTAAATATTTAGATAAAAAAAGAATACTCTGTAATTCGGTCTACAGAGATTCTTTACATTTCAAGGCTTATGGATTTTTGTAGCCTCTCCCCGCAATTAGGACTTTCATCGTTTTTAGCTTACAACACACAATAATTGAATTAATAACTGGTGTAATAGATTATTTTATTATTTGATTTGATTCCTTTTGTTTTATTATTTTTCCAAGAGTAATAGTATCAAGAGTAGAACGAATCTTGCCCTCTTTGATTTTGTTATTCCATTCTTTTACTTTGGCAAATTTGTCCCCATCGCCTATTATTTTTGTAGCCAAAACAGGATTGTTTGACCACCACGATATTGCAGTCTGAATTACATATTGCAGATCATTGTCTGAGACAATTGGCCAGTGTTGACTCAATGTATTCTCAAGTGGAAGATCAAGAAGACCCAGTCGTTTTTTTATCATAAACAATATCTCTGCAAATCTAGATGGATCCTCAAGTGCAGATATAGAAATTTTTACCATAGTTCCATCTTGAGTACTTTTATCATTGTCTACAAAGGTTATCTTTACCAATCCACGTGTACCAGATA
>JAKEIJ010000100.1 GCA_022545805.1 Nitrosotalea sp.
ATTCACTGCGTACAGCATTAACACGCGAAATGAATGCAGAGATCATTGTAGTCGATGACAATTCTCCCGATGGTACTAGTCAAACTGTTGAAGAGTATGCAAAAAACTCTGCAAACTCTGGATATTCTATCCAACTAATACGCCGTGAAAACAAGCGGGGATTAAGCTCTGCCATTGTTACCGGCATTGAATGTGCCAAGGGTGATGCAGTGGTTGTAATGGATAGCGATCTATCACATCCTCCTCAAACAATACCTAAGATGGTTGAAGAACTGCAAAGCCCTGATTGCGATATCGTTGTAGCATCAAGATATGTTGATGGTGGAGGCATCTCTGGCTGGCCATTTAAAAGAAAATTAATCAGCAAAGGCGCAACCAAGATTGCACAGCATGGCCTTGGAATAAAGATCAAGGACCCAATGTCAGGATTTTTTGCATTCAAGCGACACATTGTAAATAACATAAAATTTGATGCAATTGGATACAAGATCCTACTTGAAATTCTTGTTAAAGCCAAAGAGGCTCGGGTCAAAGAGATCCCATATACTTTCATCAATAGAACAACAGGTTCAAGCAAGCTTGATTTTTCCGTAGGAGTTGGATACCTACAGTCCATCTGGAAATTATACCGATATGGCAAGTCTGTCAAGTCCACTGAGAGGCGTACCTCCGTTCATTTCCTGTCCAAGGCTGGAAGGTTCTATACCGTTGGCGCATCTGGTCTATTGGTAAATTATTTTGTCTCGTTCATGTTCGGAGCTGTACTTTCCAATCTATGGTACATCTATGCTACCATGATCGGAATAATATTTTCAATGAGCTCAAACTTTATACTCAATAAAATTTGGACATTTGAAGACAGGACATTTGAACCAAAACGAACGCTTCTGCAATATGGATTGTTCATGGGGTTCAGTGGAATCGGTGCAGTCTTCCAACTATTGATGGTATACGGTCTTGTAGAACTACGACACTTGAACTACTCCATTGCATTGTTCTTGGCAGTTGCAATTGCATCTGTTGGAAACTTTTTACTAAACAAGAAATGGACTTTCCAAGAAAAAGTTTGGAGCTAAACCTTATTCTAAGATCTTAGAACATCTTTTCTTAGCTGGACCTAATTGTTTTTTAATTATTTTTTTCATTTTGATCTCATTTAGCTTGGCCTACTCCGCTGTACATGTATGAAGTGGGGTGTAACTTTTTTATAACATAACGGGGTTATGACAACTGTATGACTTCTGAGAACCTTAACATGGATTATAGTAAATACGATTTCAAAGACTCTACTGAGATGTATGTCTACACCAGTAAAAAGGGTCTGTCAAGAGAAGTAGTTGAAGAAATTAGCAGAATGAAGGGCGAGCCTCAATGGATGCTAGACTTTAGACTTCGCTCGTATGATATTTTCATGAAAAAGCCAATGCCAAACTGGGGAGGCTCACTTGGACAGATTGATTTTAACAATATTTTCTATTATGCAAAAGCTTCTGAAAAAACAGAAAAAGACTGGGACAATGTTCCATCTGAAGTCAAAGCAACATTTGACAAGCTGGGAATTCCAGAAGCAGAGAAAAAGTTTCTTGCAGGTGTAGGTGCACAATACGAATCTGAAGTCGTATATCACA
>JAKEIJ010000011.1 GCA_022545805.1 Nitrosotalea sp.
AAGGCGGATGCAATCATTCCCTTTACAATAGGGTTTGCACTTCCGAGGGGTCCCTTGCTCAGTCCTGGAATCTGAAGTGCTATTGAATTTATGAAATCGAAAAATATGCTATGTTCCATTGTTATACCCCATTGCATTTAGAATACCTCGTGCCGCTTCATCAACTTTACCTTCAGTATTGAGAACCATTTTGATTGGAGAACCACAAAGTATTGAACAAGTCGAGAGCATCGCACTTGTAACATCAAGTTCTTTTTTTATGGCATCAATTGATACGATATCCCTAGTTCTAGTGGTGTCAGTCATTCTACGATTATAGATCTCTTCAGGTCGTGCAGTTATCATGATAAAACTATCAGGATTGAGAATTTCTAAAACATTGTGTGGCAATCCAGGATAAAATCCCTCTTTTGTAGAGATGAATGCGTGTGTATCCACAATTATGACATCATCTGGCATGGACGCAATGGTTCTTGCAGCCATGGATTGTAATTCCTTTTGTTCCTTGACAGAGAGTTTTCTTAGGTCGTCTCTACTTTGGACTCCTCTCTTTTTTGCTTCATCAAACATTACAGTTCCAAAGATTGAGACACTTACCTTGATACTTTTTTCTTTTAACAGTTCCACTACACGTGATACGACAGTAGTTTTTCCAACGCCTGGAATTCCTACAATAATTATTTTTTTACTTTCTACCAAGCAATGCACCCAAGGCAGGCATTACTTCCTCGACTCGTTCTCGAACAAGTAAATTGTAATAGTTAATCAAGATATCAACTGTCAACAACATTCCTGTCCCTGATCCAAATGTTCCCAGCACATCAGATGTACCGGCCAACAATCCCAGTATTATAGAACCAATTATAGTAACAGATGGAATGTATTTTTGAAGTAGATTTTCAACGGGTTGATTCGAACGTCTAAAGCCAGGTATCTGTACCTCTGCATCAAGTAAGTTTTTGGCGGCACTCTTTGCAGAAAGGCCTCCAAGCTCAATCCACAATCTGCCAAACAATACCACGATTCCCACCATGAACAAAATGTACAATACAGCACGGGTTGGATCTAATGCAACAATATCAAGACCACGTGGTGCAGTAACATAGTATAGTATACCACCTGTAGGAGTAGATGGAGATGTAGGGTCAAACATTCCCAAGAAATTCAAAAAGGGATTTGCATTTCGCGGGTTAAAGTTAGCCCACATGATTTGTCCTACAAATACTGCATTAGCAGTAAGAGCAGATGCCAAAATTACTGGAATGTTGGATACGTACATCAACTTGATTGGATATACTGCAGAGAATCCCCTGTACTGGGTAGACACGATTGGTATCTCCACTTTGATTCCTTGCGTATAAACAAGAATCAGCAAGACTCCAGCTGTTATTAACAGGCCAAATATACCTGGCAGCTGATTAGACCGGAAAAATAAATTACTAAAATCACTATGTATTGCACCATGTACAATATTTGCAAACACACCTACTGGACCGCCGTCTCCTGCAGGAACTGGGCTGAACAAGCTCCAGATTACCTGTTGAGCGACACCTGCTGCAATAAACAAACTGATTCCACTACCAAGTCCCCACCCTTTTTGGACTAGCTCATCAAGCAGCATGATTATTACAGATGCACCAATTAGTTGACCTACCAGTATGAAGATAGCTTCGTGGTTTGGCATTCTTGGTCCATAGACTGCCATTCCATACAGAGAAGATTCTGCAATGATTACGATATAAGTAACAATCTTGGTTGCTGTTTGATACAACTCTCTGTCTTCTGGTTTCTTAAAATCAAGATGAAATATCTCAGAACCTTTTAGGAGTTGCATCAACAATCCAGCCGTAACAATAGGTCCGATTCCAAGTTCAATCAGCGTACCTTGTTGTGATGCAAAAATTACTCTGGCAAATGCAAGAAAGTCAAATGATGGTGTAGACGCGCCATACAGAGGTGTCTGTCCCATTATCATGTAAATGAATAATGCAATTCCACACCACATCAAACGAACTTGAAGCGGGATTTTCTTTTTCGGTTTAGGTACTTGTGGAATGTAAACTTCGGCTTTAGAGATGATTGTTTTTAAAAAACCGCCAGAGGTCGAACCTTCTTCTGCTGTCAAGCTACTGCTTGCACCTCGCCACCAGATTGTTTTACTTTTTCTTCGGCGGAAGCAGAGAATTTTTCCACCTTAACAACATAAGCATTTTCAGTCTGTCCTCCTCCCAACAGCTTGTCATAGCCTAGTTCAGTAAGGTCTATCAATTTCTTGCCACCTTCCTGTTTTCCAAATTTTGCAAAGATATCATCCAGATCTCTTACGCTAGCCCATTTTCTGACTAGATTTGGATGTGGTGGGTGAGTGGAATCATGACCAAAGTGTTTTGGATCAGTCATTAACATTCGTATGAAATGATGCTTATGCAAACCAGATTGACCAAGTCCTCCTTTGTGACCACTGGCTCTGTGTTGGCCTATTTGTCCCCAGCCACAGTGTCTACTTCCTCGATATTTTCTTGTTTTTCTTGCTCTTGTTGGCATGTTACATCATTAACCTCACTTGTGCTAAGAGTTCTTTGTGACTACCAAGAATTCCTCCTTCTCCATACATCTTCTTAGTATTTCGTTTGAATCCATGTTTTGGTGGTGACAGAGCAAACCATGGTTTTAATGGTTTTAATTTTGATAGTATAGCAGATCCTTCTGCAAGTGATTTTGCAAGTTCATCAGTATTTTTGAAACCTAATTTTGTCATATCTTCTGCTGTGAGTTTTTTATAACCGCCTGTGCGTGCTTTCTTTTCCAAGAGTTCCTTTGTAGTGGATACGTCAATCTCTTGCCAGGACACATAGTGTTTGATCTTGTCAAGCATGCCTTTTGTGTTATCTTTTTCTGGGATTATAGTAGCACGGAATCTTTTATCCAAATGTAAAAGGTCCATAGTAGTTCTGGCCCAGTAAGGAACATTGACCGTTCCTTTCATTCTGACTATTAAGAAAGCTTTACCCATTTTTTCATTCAACCCTGACTAAATGTTTGTCTCAAACAGTCCAAGACAGCTCTTGATGTAGAAGTCATAGTGTTTGTAGAACCTGTACTTTTTGTCCACGCATCCTTCAAACCTGCTAATTTTAGAAGATTTCTGATATTTCCACCAGCAACAAGTCCAAGACCTCTTGGTCCTGGAATAACTTCAACTGTGACACTTCCACCTCTTCCTCTTACTTTGAATGGAACTGAGTGAGGTTGTTCACATCTACACTCCCAACTTCCACAGCCAAGTTTTACTGGACTCACATTAAGATAAGCTTGATTTGTTGCCTTTTCGATTGCAATTCTCATTTGTTTTGATTTTCCTTGTCCTATTCCCAGCCAGCCATTTTCATCTCCAGCTGCTACAAGTGCCTTGAATCTAGTATACTCACCGTTGGTTGTTTGTTTTTGAACAATTCCAACATCAATTACTTCTGTTTTAATTCCCGGTAGTAATTTTTTGATAATGCCAGCTTCTTGAATTCTATAACCGTTTTCATAAATTTCTTTCATGGTTGTAATTTTATCAGTAGCCACTAGTGCTCCTAGTTTTGTTCTTGGAGTCCATACTTGTTCTGGTTCTCTTCTTGGTGGTCTTGATCTCTGTTCTGTTCTACTCATTTGGATTTAAC
>JAKEIJ010000101.1 GCA_022545805.1 Nitrosotalea sp.
AGTGTAAATTCTACATATGGTTCCTTGATTGCAAAGTCATTACATGATATTGTAGCCTGTCGGAATCCCCCCTCTTCACTTGCCTCCTGCATCTCTTTTACAAAAAACTCCTTTGGTGTTATCTGCTGTTCTACAAGTATTTGAGATATGAAACTGTCAAATCGATTCTTTTTTGAATATGAATAGCCTACAAGAGGAATTGCTAGTCTTTGCTTGGGGTCATTTTGATATCTTCCCAATGTGTCATCCTTGTCAAAACAAACATCCCCTTGCTGTGGCTGCATCAGGTCTTCTCCAAATTCAAATGCTCTAGATATTGTTTGATTGTATACAAACGACTGAAAAGCTTCTACAAAAAATCTTCGCAATTGTATTGGTATGGCACGCAGTGCTCTTAGTGCGTCTCCACGGTCTATCATTTCGTTTAACACTATTTTTTCAATGTCCATCTGGGGAGGAACTTGGTCAAAGACCTTGGCATAATTTGATTTGTCCTTGAGCATATCTCGTATCTTGTTGTTGTGTGGCAGGTCGTATTCTGAAGTAAAAGAAAGTAGGGTCTCTACCGCATGATCAAAATTTTTCTGTAAAATGGCCTTCCCTATCAAGTGTGACACTGGTCGTCTACTTCCAAATCTCTGGTATCCAAAAAAATTCAGAATCTTGTCATGATCTGTAAACTGGGAAACTTTGGAAAAATCTGCATCTTCCACTTTGATCTTGAAATGGTTTCCAATCATGTCTTTTTTTGTCAGGGGTTTTTGAACAAGACCAATCTTTTCAAGTGTATACCTGTTTGTAACTAGGGTATCAGTAGACCTGCCTGTTGTCATATCACATACGTACTGTTCTGTAGTAGCATTTGCATCCTTGAGACCTAACGCCTTGAGTCTTAGACCATATTTTGTAAAAATGTCAGATAATGCATGATTTGTGTCAATTCCGTGTTTTTTTAATTTGTATACTGTATAACTTCCAGAAGATGAGATCTTGTCAAGTGACTTGCCACGTAATATCTCTGAGACAAAAAACTGTTCTGGCGATGACTTGATCTTACCTCCTGTACCTTCTGTCTTGGTACAATAGATGAAAATTCCAATCAGTTTGTCTAGGCTAGGGACCACTTCTTACTCTAGTGTGATATTGACATATTTTGATACTGTAATATCGTGGTATCTTGCGCTAAGCAAGACCTGATAAGTTCCTGGCATGGCAAAGTTATCTGCGGATATTGTTAACTTGACAGTCTGTGGTTTGTCAACTGTAACCATGGTCTGTTGTGGTGTAATTGAAACTGTTTGTGGTCCTGCGGTATTTGATGTGATTATGGATACTGGGGAGTCTAGACTCTCTTGTGGGCTAATGTTTAGTGAAACTGTAGCATTTTGTCCATGGTGTATGACAATTGAAGGATCTGTTGTTACATTGATTGGTAATGGAACGCTAGAATCTAAAACACCTATGTTGTTTTCAACCCATTCTGTAAACCAGACCTTGTTGTGGTCAACGGTAAAGTCCAACACTTGTGCTACTCCACAGTCTGATAAGGTTCCACAGTCTGACCAGTTGGGATTTTTGGATGGCACAAGATATTCTACAAGTGATTGTGTAGATGGATCATATGCACCTAGACTGTTTGCAACTTGTTCATTAAACCAAAGTCTTCCATTATCATCAAAGTGAGCCCAATATGGTCTTGATATTGGTGTCTTGATAAGTCCTGACGCATTACCATATGAGGACACAGGCGGTGGGGATGTGATGTGTTTTGTGAATTTATTACTTGCAGGATCAAAATCGAAAAAGTAACTACTTGCAGTATCCATTATCCATAATTTTCCTGAAGAATCAATTGTTATTCCATTTGGTGCCTGAATGTCTTGAGGTAGGAAGTACTGTGTATAGTTGCCTGTCTTTTTGTCATAGCTTACAAGATCTCCTCCCTGTTGATACTTCCAAACTGTATACCATAATTTTCCTGAGGTATCTGTAACCATGGCGCTTGTAAAGTTGTGATCTCCAGGAGATGGAATGCTTGACACACCAAGGTCTTGACCTGTCTGGTCTACACTAAACACTCCAATCTTTCTTCCAGTAAAGTCATTGATGTATGCGCTCTGGCCATCTATTAGGAGCATCTGAGGGAAAGAACCATCTTGCGTATTGCTCTTGGGGAAAGCAAATCTTTGATAGCTCGTGTCTGACGGATTGAATTTCCAAATTAAATTATGTTGCGAGTCTGTTATCCAAATATTTCCGTCTTGAGAGTTGGCAAGACCCCACATCATGGATTTTTCTCCCTTTTGCCACTGTTGATTAGTAAATTCCTGGAATGATTTTGAAGACAAGTCAAACTTGCCCAGATTTCCGGTGTTTGATTCTGTAAACCAAACACTACCTGACTGGTCTACCATAATTGCAAGTGGTTGAGTACAGATTGTAGGTATTTTGAATTCTGTTATGTACTTGGTTGACTCGGTATGATTTGTTCCACAAAATGTCGGTCTATCTTTGTCCTTGTAATTATCTGCAGGTGTCCCAGTAATTGTTGTATCTGAAGTTTTATCAGCAGGAGGTGTGACTCGTCCGCCTCCTAGAAATGCTACACTGACGGTAGAAACAATGAAAATTGCCATAAATGATAATGCAAGAAGTTTTTTGGTGTTCTTGTTCACAAAATCTTGGCTGTTTTTACCTCGTTATATCTTATACGTAAACCCCCAAGAATGCCATGAGTCTTGGGATGGGTTACTTTCTTTTAATTGATAATGTCTTTTGGACTTCGCTTATGCTGCTTAGGAATTTTTGTTTGGCTTCGTATTCGTCTGCAACCTTGATTGTTATCTCTGACGCTGAAAACATTACATCCTTGACAAGTATTGGTGGGGAGAGTCCTAAAAGTTCGCTTAGTATTGCAAGTATGTTGTTAAATGTGGTGTTATTTTTATAGTGAAATACTGTGTTTCCATCTGCAATCTTTGGGTTTGGCTCTAGTGGTATGACAAGTTCGGGGGAAGTAAATTCTGTTATGAATGATGCAATGTCTTCTCTTACCTTTGTACTAAGATCTTCTTTTTGTGCGATAAGCTTCTCTCTTGCCTTTTCCAAATCTGCTGAGGCATCATAGTAATCCTGTCCTATCATTTTTGCAAACGTGGACTCGGTTGGACTCTTGAGTGGAATTTCATGGATTCTAAAATTTACTGTTGCAAGCTCATCTTCAGTGTCTTTTAGCTGGGTTCTATTTTCTCTAATGCGACTTGCAACCTGCTCTAGATAGGCAAAGTCAGACATTTCTAGCTAAACTCATGGACTACGTCCATAAGGCTTGCCTTGAATTCTTCAGTGGACAATCCCCACTTGCCATATTCGTCTTTGAATGCATCCCACGAAGCTTCTGCTTCACTTGCAATCTCCAATATTTTTGGTCCGATTGCCTTTGTATTGACGAGTATTGTAACATTCGCTTGTTCTGTCTCTAATATTGGAATCTTGATGAATATCATTCTTGATTCTTCAATGTGAAATCTGTCCTTTATCATGTTCTTTAGAATATCTCTTTCTTTTGCTTCAAAGTCTCCTTTCACTTTGACAAGTGCACAACAGGAATCTTTTGGACCTCCCTTATCCCTGATATCAGCTTCATCAATATCAAACAATACTCCATCTTCTTTCTTGTTGATGTGCTCTACGATTCCCTCCATGGTATTGTGTTTGGTACTTGTCATCAAGTCTGAGCTCCATTGTCTCTCTTCTGGAACAATCGGAATTACCCACGGAATTGCAAATCTTGGTCTCTTTGTTGCAAGCCATGTTCTATAGTTTGACATGTCCCATTCTGTCTCTCTTGCAAAAGATGCCGTAAACATGGACATTGCATTTGCTGCAATCAGATTCATTCCACGGTAATCCTTCCAGCCTACTTCATGTTCTTTTGGAAGGTCATCTATGATTGAAGACATTTTGTCTAGTTTCTTTTCATGTCTCTGTGCAAGTTCTCTTAATCGCTTGTTAGAAAATAGAATCGAACAGTCGCTGTATTTTATCTGGTGTTCTAGGTTCATCACTATGTTGATGGCTGATGCCTCTAGAATTACTGGGTCCCATCCAAATTCTGGTAATAATCCAAATGATGCAATTGTTGCATGCTCTTTTGTATCCTTTTTGATATATTGCATAAAGGCACTTGCAAATGAAGCACCAGTACCGCCTCCCATCGCAAATGGAACTGTAAATCCTCTTACTGGTTCCGGAGATAGACTTGCAAGTTGTTTTTGCATGTCATACTTTGTACTAACTTCTTTGATGAATCTTGTACGGCCTTCTGCCCAGTTTCTTGCAGCACCTCCTGCACCTGAAATTACATGCTTGTCTCTTAATGCAAACAAGTCTGGATATGATTGTAATATTAAATTGGCAGCTCTTGGGTCAAGATCAATTAAGAGAGCTCTTGGAATGAGTGGAATCTCACTGCCACCATAAGCATTTGGAAATCGTAAGATGGTACTTCCATATCTTTTGAGTATACGCGATTCATCTTTTTCTCCCTTCAATGTTGGCTTTAGAGGGTCTGCCCCGACATCAATCAATAATCTTCTGTATGTTTCAGCGCCAAGACCAATGCCACAATGGCCAAAACATGTCATGATAACTGGCGCTGGTGGTAATGGGGCAAACTTTGACAATTTTAATCACTATCTGAAAGCTCAACTTGTCTCTTTAAGCATATAGTACAAGTTTGTACAGTCTGTACTTGATACTTGTAGACACGTTGTAGTTTCAATCCTGTGATTGTGCGGGTCTTTTTGAATTTAAGATTTAAGAATGATTCATTCTTCTTCTGTCAAGGCTTGTTTGAGCACTCGAAACTCCTCTATTGATATCTGTCCCTCTGCAAGTCTTACCCTGAGCAGCTCGAGTGATGCATCTTTCTTGGGTTGGGGGGTGGTCTGGGCCTGCTCTATGTCACTACCATTGGGAGCTTCTAGCAAATCCTGGATGTATCTATAATCTGACATTACAATAGGTTCACCAGTTTTTACAATCTCTATTATATCTCGCAGTCGTTTTGGATTTCCCTTGCCTGCTGTTAACAAACCTCTGATTGTTTTTATCATATCTTCTGACATTTTATTTCACTATTGTTTTGAATCTGGGATCCCCTTTTATCTTATCGAATGAAGAGTCTTTGACTGCCCAATTCTTTATTGTTCTACCATAATGTGATATTGCCTGTGCTAGAAGAATAAGCGCATCATCGTTTTGTCCAAGTTGGGCCTTGCTTCTTGCTTTTGCATAAATTATTGTGCCATTCTTTGGAAACTCTTTTAATATTTTATCAAATATGACTATTGCTTCCTCATGTCTTCCAAGCTCTGACAATTCTGTAGCCTTGTAAAATATTGCCTCATTGTTATCAGGTTCTTTTTCCAAAATTTTATCAAAATATGACAATGACTCTTCGTGTTTTTTCTGCTTGCCTAGTACAAGTCCTTTGTAATATGTTGCCTGCAGGTTC
>JAKEIJ010000102.1 GCA_022545805.1 Nitrosotalea sp.
TATTTCAACGGTAATTGATAATGCAACTGACTTGCCACAAGAGATTGTGGTCGGAAAGTCAAATATTGCTGGTATAAACGAGGCACAGAATTTACAGTCATCCATATCTCTGGATACCTCATTTCCATCGCTAACAAATGGAACAACTGTAGTTAATACAATTAATATGACAAACTACACGCTTCCAAATTCGACTTCAGTTGTATCTATAATTCCAACCATAGTCACACCGGCTAATGAAACATCTAGACAATTCATAGCCACTCCACCTCTTAACATAGTTCCAGGCCAAGAGATGATTATCCCTGTTGCAGATTCTGCCATTCCAAGTTTTGGTGGATTAAAAGAACTTGATGTCCAGTCCTCCCCTAATGCAACTCCAACTGGGGGTAATGGTACCGATGAATGGTTTACAGCTGAAGTTGATAACAAACTCCCATCAACAATCTCTGATGCTGGCATAGATGGAACAATAGTTCTTTTCATCAATATACAATATCCGTATGATGATACTGGTGTTGGTTTTAATTGGGGAATTCCAGCAAATCATGCAAAACCCCCAACAATGACATTGGTCATAAATAAGACAGACCAAGTGGGAATACAAAATGACTCTAATGGATGTCCTGTAATTGATGCCTATACCTTAAGCTTGGGTTCATGGACTAGCAATGGTCTAGGAGAAGTATCATCTAGCTCCTTCAGTCCTACACAATGTCAGATAAAAACACAATCTCAACATCTTTCCAAGTTTGCCTTTTCTATGAGACATATTGGTAATGTCAAGCCTTCTGGCCCCGGTCAATTTGGTGTAGGCGAAGTTTCAGATTCAACCAGTCCAATAAATTGGCAAGGGTATATGGATAAAGTAACTGCATCAAACTCTGCGGAAAACACATCACCACAAAATGCTTACGCATTATCATCTGATGGTAATGTTGCATCAAGTCCAGGTTTTAGTAATATTGAGTGTAACAAAGGCCCTGGATATACATTGATGACTGGAACGTATACGAATAATGGCAAATCTGATGAAATAGACTTCCTACAAATGTCTCTACTTGATAAAGAAGGTCATGTTATAGCCACAGGAAATGGCATGATATCGCATGCCAATGCACATGAGCCAACGTTCTTTTCTGCTATAACCAGGACTGATAAGGACTTTGCATCATGTACAGTTCAAATTGACAACTCTATATCAAAATAAAAGTCGAATTTTATTTTAGATCGTCAGTTTTACCAAAAGATTTCATTTTTGGTTTTTTGAATAACTTGACGTGACTGTAAATTCCAAATGCAAATAAAATGTATGACCACATGTACAAGATATTGATTGGATTGCTACTGTAAGATGATTTATCAATATCTAGGAAGAAAAATCCAGAATCAGCTATGATATTTAGTATGATTGCAATACAGGTAAAAGACCAAAACAAACCCACTTTGCCTTTAATAAATAGCAATACTCCCAAGACTGCTGGAAACAAGATCATAGTATCGGCAATTGGATATACTGCACCCCACAAAATTTCAAAAATGGAAGCATCTCTATTAAGAGAATAAGTTGAGTATATTGTTGGAATGAAAAATATGAGACTTGCAAGTGCAGCATAGGCAAGTAATTTATTGGAGATGGCTAGTCGGAATGGCTTTAGATAATATAATGAAAAAACAAACAACAAAGAATATCCTGTAAGATAAAACCAGTCTCCTTGTTCTGGAAACGGAAGAAGGCGAGATATAACTTCGGAATTTAACCATGTGAGTTCTGCTGCAAACCAAAGTGATGCAAATCCAGCAAATAAGAAATATGCCTTTCCATGTCCTCCTCCTAGTCTGAATTGCACTGCGATAATTATTGATAATACCAACAGTCCTCCTGATAAAAACGTCATGAGAAAGTCTGTAGTAACATCTGCCGCATTCTTGCTTATGATATTTGAAATTAATACAGCAAAGCCAACCGAAAGAAGACAGAATACAAATAATTTGTTTCTTCTTACGTTCTCATTTTCTGCTTGCATTCTATTTTGTTAACACTTTGAGGAACTCGCCTACTGGTCTTTCTTGGCTGAATTCCCCTAGGTTTTTCTTGATCTTTGCTATGACCGCAATGTCTGCATAACCAAATATCTCCCTGAGTACATTCTTCAAATAATCAGGATTATCTAGGCAATCAGCAAGTGCGCATTTGTACTTTTGAATAA
>JAKEIJ010000103.1 GCA_022545805.1 Nitrosotalea sp.
CCACTGTTATGTCATCTGGAAAAATGCGTGAAGCCTTGATTCTTTAATAGTCTTGGTTTATTATTTTTATTACTATTATTATCATAACTCAAGTATACTTTACCAGTTCCATTAGTTACTTCTCCAATCACATGCATCTTGATATGTTGTTTCGTTGCAATTGCTTCCATCATTTTGAAATATGATTTTGGTATGGTAGCTACAGTCTCATATTCTTCTCCACCAAAAAAAACTAAATCTTCTACATTGTAGGAATTGCGTAAGGCAAAATCGCAAACATCTTTTGATGTGGGTAGCCTGTTTATCAGAAGATCAATATTACTTTGTTGAGCTAGTTCATATAAGGAACAAGAAAGTCCATCACTTGAATCCATAGAAGACGAAAAAAATTTTGCGAAAGAAATTCCGAATGTGAAATTAGGTCTTGGGGTAAGAATCGAAGATAAAGCCTTAGCTTTGAATTTACTACTTGTCGCAGGGTGAGAAAAAATGATCTTTAATGCTGAAGAAGTGTATCCAAACTTTCCTGAAACTACTACGAGATCCCCTGCTTTGCCCCCGTTCCGTTTAGGTATATAGTTCGAATCGATATCGGTTAATCCTATCATGCTACAATCTATTACTAATTCTTTAGATTCATTGGTATCCCCTCCAACCATGTCAACTTTGTATTCGCTTGAAACCTTACTAAATCCCAAGAGTAAGCTCCGTAAATTATTTTCAGAATACTTTTTGGGAATTCCGACAGAAATTAGACATGCGTATGGCCTCACCCCTTTTGCAGCTAAATCACTAACACATGCAATAACACTCTTCCTTGCAATTTGCCAAGGTTGCATTAAAGAAGGAACATCTGTACTTTCTACTAACATGTCACACTTTAAAATGAGATTTATACGGGATTGACCTGTCTTGACTGGAACAACGGCTATATCATCAGTTGCACCCCTGCGGGCAGATTTTCTGACTAGTCGTGAAAGAAAAAGTTGTACAATATCCTTCTCATTTAATTTGTTCATAAATAGAAATTACCCTTTCTTTCATTTTCTCGTAAAGCTCTGACACTTTATCTGGTTCTGATTCGATAGAGATCCTGAGAGCGTGTTCTGTATTAGAGGGTCTAATCAATATCCATGAGTTATCATCTACCAATACTTTAAGACCATCTAATTTTAACAAATCATACGAATCTTCTTTGAACTTGTCTTCCAATTTTTCAATCAAGGAAGAATATTTGGATGAGTCGATGGGAATTTTTGAACGAATTACTTTGTACTTGGACGCCATTGTCATGCATTCTTCAATCACTTTCTCACTTGATGATGATATGATGGCGCCTGCCAGGATACCGTCTCTGCACATGTTAAAGTCTGGTATAATGAAACCAGCACTACTTCCTTCTCCTCCTGCATCAGCACCCAATTCTATCATTTTTTGAACTACATTTGCTTCGCCAACTTTTGAATAATCAAGAGTCGCCCCGTACGCTTTCACCAGATCTCTAACAGCATTAGTGGTATCAATACTCGTAACATATTTTTTCATCCCATGGTGAAGTGTATTGGTGATGCATAGCAGAAGTGTGAGATCAGGTGATAGTTTTCGTCCATTTTTATCTATGACAACAAGTCTATCTCCATCCATGTCAAATGCAAATCCGAAATCAAGATTGTTGCCTTTTACAAGCTCACATAATTCAAACAGATCATCAGAAGTTGGATCGGGTGTTCTGGATGAGATGGATGCTACATCATTTACAGAATGGTATTTTTGTCCTAACGCTTTGAATAATTCTGGTGCGTAACCGCAGGCAGCTCCTCCACCAGGATCAAGACCTATAATTTTCTTTTTTTCTTTATTCTCAGTATAACCATTTTTTTTCATTAAATCTATAACATCTTGGATATAGCTAGAATGAACATCGTACTCCTTTCCATACGTAGTACTAGAAGAAATGGAACCTTTTAGCATTGAATCTAATTCATCTTCGAATATTCCTCTACCCTCAATGACAAATTTCAAACCATTCCATTCAAGAGGATTGTGCGAAGCTGTTACTATCAACGCTGACTTGTACTTTCTGGATTCTCTAAAAGCTACAGGTGTTGGCGCTATACCGATATTAAATATATCTATTCCCTGTGCCATTAGGCCTGCACAAACTGTCTTAAGCAATATATCACTCGATGGGCGGGTGTCTCTTGCAAGAAAACAAGTTTTTGTTCCAAATTTACTGATGAAAGAGCCAAATATTCTCGAGAATTTTACTACATCATGGAGAGAAAGATCATCACCATAAATTCCTCGAATGCCAGATATCGAAATTTTCATACGTTTAAAGATTAAATTCTTGTAATATTTAGTCTTTGATCAC
>JAKEIJ010000104.1 GCA_022545805.1 Nitrosotalea sp.
AAAACAAGTGCCTTGCATTGTTGTCGATGGAGAAAAATTTGATGACATTATGAAAAACATTGCTGGAAGACCTGTATCCGTTGAGACAAACCTGAACATACTGCAAGACGGATTAGGTCATGTCTTTGTCAGGGTCACATTACAATTCTCACAGGGCAACATTGAAGAAAAATTTCTCATATATGCAAATGAGACAGTTGATTTCTTTGAAGCACTAGCAGAAACTACAATGCTTGCCTTGTCTTCTCCCAATTCTCAATATGGCAGCGCTAATGTATTCATGATACAGCTACCAAGACCTGAAAGGGCTCAGAATGCATTGGATATAATCAGAAAGGGACTGCATAAGTAAATGCGGTTGCCGGGATTTGGACCCGGGTCGCAGAATTGGCAATCCCGCATAATAACCAAGCTATACTACAACCGCTTAACCGATTTAGAAATTATTAGTATATTAAAGGATACTGTTTGGAATACAATTTTTTAACACGATGTGGTGTAGTATATCGTGGATAAACAACTAGAAGGAAAAATAAATCAGAAAATAAGTGAAGTTGCAGACAAGTCCGATGAAATTTTTAAAATCGTAAATTCATTGGATGAATTAAAATCTAATCCTGATTCATTTGGTTATGGAATTGTAATAGGAAGATTGTACAATTCATTTTATTATCAGTGCAGAAGAATCCTAAAGCGTACTCCGACAAATGAAGAATTCGAAGAGTTTCTTGAAATTCTGCACAAGAGGCAAAAAGAGATTCTTGATTTATTAAAATCTGACTAGGCTACAGCTTTTAGTGGAATTACTTTGATCATTGGGGTGCATGGTAATTTCACAGATGCACCGTGCAATGCCTTTCTTGCTACATCTACATGTTCTTTCTTGACGTGTGCTTCCATGATAACCTGACCGATTTCAATACGCGCTGCCAAGCTTACTGCTTTGCCAAATGCACCTCTCATTCCTTCTGACAATCTGTCTGCACCGGCAGTTGAGATCATCTTGTTCTCTCTTAGAAGAATGTGTGGATATACTCTAAGTGTAGAGTAGTAACCAGTCTCTCCAGTAACTGTCTCTATTGCCTTGTTTGCAGATAATCTTGCTGACTCGATTGCCATGTGTCTTATCTGCATCTTTTGGCTAGAACAGAGCTGTACGCAAAAATCATAATCACCGTCTCTTTTTCCTCCGTAAAACTTTGCAATTTTTATCTGTGGTTTACCCTTGATGTACTTCTTTCTTGTATATGGTTGACCATTTCCAACGCGGTAATTTGCTCCGTGCATAATAACACTTTTTTCTGTTTATTAATGCCCTATATTTTAACCGTGAGTTCACAACATACAATCTACTGCGTACTGTTTGTGTTGAAATAACTCAATGCATCACTGATGCTATTTATTTCAATTACCTTCATGCCAAATTCCTTTTCTGTCAAGTCTGAAAGCAGTTGGTCTTGTGACGTGCATGTTCTATAGACAAACGATCCTGCTCTTTTTTCATCACAAGACTGCACTTGGGTTATTGCCTGACCTGTGGGAACTAGGAATATCTTTGCACCATACTTGCCTGCCGCATCTGCCTTCTCTGACACACCACCAATTTTTCCAATGGATCCGTCATCTTCTATTGTGCCAGTCATCAACACTTTGCTGTTTATTGGTTTTCCAGAAATGTCTGATATTAACAATACCGTCATTGCTCCGCCCGCACTGCCTCCATCAACTGCTTGTAGTTCCTGCTGGTTTCCAGATGAGATTGAAAATATCACGTCTTTTTTTGAGAGATCAAAATTGGTATACTTTTGTGCTATCATTACAGCAGTCCTTGCCGAAGTTTGAAAGTCCACACCTGTCGGTATTGCGGTATTGACAAGAACAAGGCCTGTTCCTTCACGAATTTCTACAGTTATTTTTAGGACCGTTCCTGCATATGTTGTAGTTTCAAAAAATCCATCGCTTGCAAGTATGGGCCTTACTGCTACGGCAGATATTGATTTCAAGCTTGTATCTGTAACGTTATACGCTGTAGTTTTTCCACTTGATTGATTTGCGAGATTTAGAACAGGTGTTGGTGGGATGATTTTTGTTTCCTTTGCACTGTCTATTTGTTTTTTATATTCTGAAATGGTTTGCTGGAGATACTGGTCATTTTCATATTGGATGTAATTGAATGCAACAGATGCTATCACTATTATCACTAGTAAAGACATCAAAAATCTATTTGCCATTTAGGACAATAATGAGTAGACGCTGTAAATAGATTTTTGCAAAATGGCAATTTCTGAAAAGTAATGTTATATTGATACATGTTTCACAGTAAATTCATGTCTGAATTAGATTCCAAGGTGGAAGGAACACTGGTAAAAGATCATGTCCTTGTATCTAACAAAGACATGCAGCACAGCTTGGAACTAAAAGGATTCGGAGAAGAAATGAAAAAGAAATTCTTTCTCAAACCGTTTGAATCCTTGTACTTGCTTTATGTTGACAAACTCAAACTCTTTCGAGGTAAAAATCTAGTGGACTTTGATTCCATGATGACAGAATGTATGAAAGTTGATCCTGATTCTTTTACCAAGTTTCTCATATATCGAGATCTGAGAACAAAAGGATATGTGGCAAAAGATGGATTTGGATTTGGTTCTGACTTTAGAGTATATGAGCGAGGGCAATTTGGAGAAAAAGGTGCCAAGTATGTTGTGTTTGGCATGACTGAAGGTAAGAGGGAAAAAATTGGTTTGCTACAAAAACAAATTGAAGACATCACTACAATGGGAAAAGAACCCGTAATTGCTGTAATTGAACGACGTGGAGAGGTGATATACTACAAGGTATCAAAAATCCAGTTCCATCAAAACAAAGATCAACCTGGATTTTCAGGTATAGAATCTTAAATACGATAAAATCGTTTTTTGTACTGTGGAGTTTAAGGAGATCTATTGCTTTAACTGTAAAAAAAGCCTAGGAAGATACAATGAAAAATATTTCACGGATCAAAAAATGGATGAAATAATCAAGGTAAATCACGCTTCACATATTTACGAAGGACATGAAATTGTGATAAAAAGAATAACTGTTGATTGAAAATCTAAAATTTACAAAATCGATTTGATATGCCACTAAAGTTTTTACTTATCAATTATAAGCAATCGTTTTATAGTTATGACCGTTCTCTCAGATTGTTGAAGAATACATTATTTTTACTTGGATCTGTTCTTGCGTTAGTTGGATTCTCACAATCTGCTATGGCTATGGAAGGAAACATTTCCATGACTACGCCTATTATGGTGGATACATCTGGCCAAAAAGTTTCTAGTTTTCACGCTGGTCAACAAATCGGAATAGAATCTACGCTTACAAATAACGGTCAATCTGAGCAAAAATTTGCCTACATGGTGCAGGTACTAGGCAGTAATGGCGAGACCCAGTATTTTGAAAGTACATCCGCAGCAATGCTACCAAGCCAGGCTTTTACCACATCTCAAGTATGGATTCCAAAAAGTACTGGACAATATACAATTGAAGTCTTTGTCTGGAGCAGTTTATCATCTCCAATTCCACTTACAAATGTAAGTCAGATCCCAATTACTGTAACCTGATAAAATTCTGAATTTGTGAAGTCTCACAATTTTTGCATTTAAGTCTTAGGTAGAAATTACAAGGACAATTTCTTCTTACCCTTTAATTATGATAAAAATTTTCAAATTCTTATGCCTGATGAATCGTGTAGAAACTGTGGTGGAGAGCTAACAAATCATACAGTATGCTCTGGCTGCAGAAAGTCTATGCAGAAAAAATGTAAACTGTGTAATCATGTTACCTTACTTCAACATCATCCACACTGTATCAAAAATCCATCACCGCCTCAGGAACCATTACTTGTTCAGGTTGCCCCTCAAAGAGCATCAAGAAACCGCTTGCATTTCTCATTTCTTGCAGTTGCCGTAGTGGGATTCTTCATTCTGGGATTGGCGTCTACATCTTACAATGAAATCCCTCAAGTCATGCCAGATGATGTCCAGGCTACCAATTCAAGTCATATCACAAATACCGATAGTTCTCAAAGACAGCCTGGAAACTCATATGATAACTGCCTTGCCTATGGAAGCGGTGAATCAATTACCGTAACGTGCCCTACTAGTGACGGGTTTGCGTACAAGGCAATATTGGACATGCCACAGGATCTGAAAAAAGACTTTGCTGGTTCAGTATTTTCAATTCGTGGAGTCTCAGTCACAGAAAGCACTAACGGTTCTGTAGTATTACAGTATCATCTCAAAAAGTATGATACCAATTATTTTGGAAATTGATATCATTTCCAAAATATATGAAAAGTGCTCCCGCCGGGATTTGAACCCGGGATCACTGCCTTGAGAGGGCAGTATGCTTAGCCGGACTACACCACA
>JAKEIJ010000105.1 GCA_022545805.1 Nitrosotalea sp.
ACCACCAGACATTGTAACAGGCGAGCATTCTCCCTTGAAATAATTCCATTCATCACACTCGTAACCATTAGAAAATACACAGATTCCAGTTTGACCCGATGATGTTGTTCGTATATCCAATTTCCCGCCATGGTTGACACAGTAGACTGATGCTGGATTTGCCATAGTTGTAGAGTTTGCAGATGTAGTTATAGTTGGTGATACAGGAGTTTTATCCCATGTTTTAGAAAGATTAACAGTTACATCAAATCCTGCCAAGACACCGGTGAGCAATGATACAGTTTCTTGTTTTGTATTAAGGTCAATTGAGTATCTAGCAGTATCACCGACTTTGAAGACATTATTGTCTGTAGTATCAATTACAGATGATAGAAGACATATCGGTGTGGATGAATCACATGTAGCACTTGGTGATATAGAGACATGAACCAATCCTCTTCCCACAGGAGACTGGAGGAGTATTGTACCCTTATCTCCATGAATTATGGTCCACATTACTACGCCATGAAAGTTACTACTTTCGGCGACGGTACCTTTAGCAGAAAAGTTTACAGAACTTGTTTGCGCATATCCAAGATGCATTAATGGCATAGTCAAACTAAGGACCAGAAAAATCACAACACTACTAGCCAGTTTTGATGCCAATGTCATACGTAAAAAACCATAGTCTAAAAACATATGGCAATCAATTTTTAAATCACTCCGGTTTCATCAGGATTTTTCCAAACAAGTTTCCCTTTAACATCTTAGTGTGGGCCTCTACTGCATTTTCAAACGTATAGACTGAATCAATGATTGATTTTATCTTACCCTTGGACATCCAGAAGATTCCAGATTCTAGCTCAGAACGCGTTCCTTGAGTTGAACCCAAGATGTTTGTCCCCTTGAAAAATATGTGTCGTAAATCAGAATTTACTTCATATCCAGTTGTTGCGCCAGTTGTAACAAGGGTTGCACCATATTTTAGCAAGGCAAGTTCTTTATTCCAATGAGACCCTCCAATATGCTCAAAGATTACGTCAATTCCAGGACTAGATTGCTTTTGTTTTGCAAGATTCTTTGAGATTTCAAAGACTTGCTTGTTCCAGTCCTCTTTTCTGTGGTCTACTGCAAAGTCTGCGCCAAGTTTTATGCATTCTTCCAATTTGTTTTCGCTTGCAGTGGCAATTACATCACAACCATAAAGCTTGGCAATCTGGATTCCAAATGTTCCCATGCCAGAGCCTCCACCCATGACAAGCACCGTTTGACCAGGTTTTATTTTCGCCCGTCCCACAAGCATGTGCCAAGATGTTGTCATTGTCATCGAGGCAGCTGCAGCATCTTCATAGGATACATTCTCTGGAATTTTGACTACGTTTACTTCAGGAAGATGAGTATATTCACAATAGCCGCCCCATAATGGACCTGTCTGAAAGCCCCAAACTTTTCTATATCGACAGTCATATTCACGCCCCTCAGTACATGCAATACAGACTCTACAGGACAGATTACCGTGTGAAACAACACGATCCCCAACTTTGATGCCAGTTACATCTTCTCCTACTGCAACAACTTCTCCTGCAGCATCAGTTCCTGAAATATGCGGCATTGGAATTTGGATTGGTTTTCCGCGCATTCCCCATATATCATCATGATTCAATCCTGCAACTATGACCTTGAAGACCACTTCATTTGATTTTGGTTTGGGTTCTGGTACATCCTTGATTTTGAGAATTTTCTTATAATCGTCATCAGGGGCGTACTCTTCATAGACTAGAGCTTTCACAATTCAGGTGGGATACATTGGCAATATTAAGAAAATGTTAGTGCCTTACCTATATTCATCACCACAGTCACCGATTACAGCAAAAAGATCATTTGCTTGTATCGTGACTGATTTTATTTTTTTGTCGTCTTCTCTGTCAAGTTGTAATGAAAACACTTTGAGGTTATCAGATTTGTTGTCAGAAATGCCAAGCCTGGCACCTATTATCACGCCTGCAACAGCAGGCTTGTCAAGTATATACCGTGTAGCAACATTTGCAATGTTGGAATTGTGTTTTGTTGCAATTTCATTTAAAACACACAAGAGTTCTTGAAACAACTTCCATCCTCCCCATGCATCAATCATATTCTTGTATTTTTGTAGACTGTACGTATCCATGTCTGACCTTGATGGCTGAGACTTGCCAAGATATTTCTCAGACAGAAATCCCCCACAGAGTGTCCCATATGCAAGGATACTCATCTCATGCTTTTTACAAAATGGAGCCAATTTGACTTGTGGACGTTGGTCTAGTATGGAATATTGTACCTGATTAGATACAAGCTTGAATCCTTGTTCCAACATTATCTCAATTGTACTAGTATCAAAATTTGTTAATCCAATGTGACGTATCTTTCCCTCATCACAAAGTTTTGATAGATGATGTAACGCATCAAGATATCTTGTATCGTTATAATCCCACCAGTGAAACTGGAGTAAGTCTATAGATTCAACACCCATTCTATGAATTGAATTGTTTATGTGATGTTCAACTATTGACCTTGTCATTGGTCCTGGGTTTGGAACAAACTTTGTGAATCCTTGAACTTTTTTTGTTTCATCGATACCTCTTTGTTTTTCCAGTCTTTTCCTAAACTTGCCAAAATATTCTTCTGCAGGACCATAAATGTCTGCCATGTCCCAAGTTGTCAGTCCCGCGTCATGGTACGAAAACATTTCAGATATTGCAGACTCGGGATCAATATCACCATGGCCTCCTGCCACTTGCCACATGCCATTTAGTATTCTAGATATTTTTAGATCATGTGTCAATTGCCAAGTCTTTTGATTTGATTCCATAGAGTGTTCTAAAGTAGTTTATTTGATAATCTTTTAGGCAGAAACTAGACAACGGGTTCAGATAGAGATATCAATCAACTGCAAAAGACAAGAAAATGATGCAAGGTTACACGAATTTAGTTCATTTTATGAGAAAAAAATCAAGATATACAATTCCCATTGTATTGTGTGTGGCATCAATGTTGATGTATTCCTACAACTTGGAAGGACAGCCACGACATGGAGATGAGATAAACTACATAGGATGGGCCGGAAATTACATTCACCTGATAGAAAATGGCGACCTTGGAAACTCATGTCTTGCATCAATTGACAATTGTGATTCGTTATACCACATACCAGCACATGGCGCTACATACAGCCCGCTGCGCATGGTTCTGATTGGACTTCCCATGAGTCTTGAGCACCAGGATACGGGAGACTATTACGACTGGTCTTGTTATTGGTTTACTTGCTATAATTTTCACAATGCCCCAACTATTTCACAGATGGCTGCAGGTCGAGCACTGTCCCCAGTATTTGGGGCACTTGGGGTGGTTGTTGCATTTTTGATTGGAAGGATTCTCTTTAACAGAACAACCGGCATAATTTTTTCACTTTTTTTCATGTTTTACAACCTTTGGATATGGTACAGCAGGACCATAATGACAGAGGTCCACTATGTTTTCTTTAGCATGTTGGCTCTATTGTTGTTATTGTATTCTTTTAAGACAGGTAGTCTTAGAATAAAATATTTAATTTTCAGCGGAATAGCATTTGGATGCGCATTTACTTCAAAATTATTATCTGTAGAATTTTCAGTGTTATTTGCAGCAATAATTTTATTCAATGGGTTATCCCAAAGACAACCTGGTTTAGCAATTAACAAAAAACAGATCTTAAAAATTGGTTTAACAGTTTTTGCATTTTTCTGTATTGCACTGTTTGCATTTTTGCTAACAGAACCTGGATTTTATAAAAATCCCATTTCGCAGATCTATGTTATGAAATCAGACATGGACAACTATAATCGCGATGTTTGGTTCATTGCATATCCTACAATACAAGGACTACAACCAACTAGAATTCTCTCATTGTTCCATTATGCAATATTTCCAAGTCCAATAGAGCACACAATACCTGGTGCATTTCCCAATTCCACATTCAAGGTAAACTGGGATAGTCCTCTGACTTATTCCAGTTTACCGTTAACCATATTCTTCTTTATCGGGATGGGATACATTATCCAAAAAGTAAGAAAATTCAAAGATTGTATTTCGGAATCATTTGTGCTGATTTGGTTTGTCAGCACCTTTATCACCACACTCATGATTGCAAGAGACCTTTCACTTGAGAGATACATGCTGCCATTTTTGATTTCAGTTATCATCATCGCATCGTATGGATTTTACCAGTTTACAAGACATGTTTCTAGTAAAAAGATACAGTATGCGTTTGCGGCATGTACCATATTTGCTCATGCTGTTACGTCATTAGCATACTGGCAAAAGATCTATTTTGCACCAGGAACATTTTGGACAAATCCATTGCCATATGGAACATTCCAAGAATCACTTGTAAACCCGTTGACGCTATTTCTCAATATGGCGTTTCTAGTATTTTTTATTGCCTTGATAGTAATTCAGTTCAAAAAAGCCAGAGTTACAGCATAGAACCATTTGATCCAATCACTCAGAGTCACAGTCTTCTAACCTGTTCTTATCATAGAATAATTTGTTGTTCTCAATTTTTACAATGGAACCTGTTATGAAGCACATTTCATTTCGTTTCCCGTGTATGTCTATCACAATGATAGATGAGGCATCTTCACATGGAACAGAGACCAAGAGAATTGTGTCTTTTTGATCATTTTGTGCCTCTACCCAACATGCGTTTGGTAGTATGGTCTTGCATTCGATAGAATTTGGCAGTGATATGTTTACAGACATGCAAAAATTGATTCATTGCAGCATATTATAGATTATTCGAGCAATTTTCCACTACTCAAAACTAGACAGATGTAATATTTTGTCAGGCCATCTTATACCAAAATTGAAATATTTAGACTACGCATTATTACCAATTGAAAAAATCATTTCTTTCAATAGTTCTGGGTGGAGGTTTTGCCGCAGTTACAATATTTTTTCTAGCCATC
>JAKEIJ010000106.1 GCA_022545805.1 Nitrosotalea sp.
AAGGCGTTATACAATGCAGCATATGAAGACCCAGAGAGCTTCGACGAGGTAAGCTCTGCAATATCTAATACCATTACACAGATAGCAGCTGCCGTAGAACCAGAGGTCTCTGATAGTGATCTAGACGGCTTGATTCAGGCAGTCATGAAAGCAGTGGATGAGAAAAGCAAAGAGACTGAGGAAGCCAAGGCAAAACACCTCGAAGACAAGGCCAAGACTTCAAAAAAACCATCTGAAAAACCTAAAAAATCAAAGAAATAACCGTTCATGTCATAGAAGAACCCTCATATTGGTTAAATGCAATCTGATCTTCAGAAGAAATATGCAAACCCATTGTGAATGCGGCATCTGTGGTCATGTATCTGAAACAGAATGCATCTCAAAAGAATGCAAATGTTGCATCAACTTTCACATGCGCTCAGGCCCAAAAAAATAATCTAATTTTTCTGTTGATACAGATGTTTTTGTATACAATCTAAATTCTTTAGATTTAAATACGAACCAACTAAATTTTGCATAATGCAGTCACAAGCATATCTGCAATGTATAGATCCAGCATGTGGACTACAATACCCTGTAACAGATACCCGAATTGAATGTGAAAAGGGTCACTTGCTTGATGTAAAATATAGTTCCGTTCCATCACCTTCATTAAAAGAAGTATTTTACAAACGCAGAAATCACTCTAATAACATCTTCAACGAAAGTGGAGTATGGCGTTTTCGTGAACTGTTAAACTTTTGTCAGATAGATACAGAAAATATTGATCAATGTTCAAAATATCTAGTTTCATTAGATGGTGCAGAGGGAAGACTATCAAAACCGTATCACATGTCTCGAGTCTCACAATATGTTGGATTACAAAACCTATGGCTGCAACCTGAAGGGTACAACCCAAGTGGTTCCTTCAAAGATAATGGAATGACCACAGCTGTGACACATGCAAAACTTGTTAAAATTAAAAAGATAATCTGTGCATCAACTGGAAATACATCGGCATCTGCTGCAATGTATGCCGCAAATGAGAACATGGAGTGTGACGTATACATACCAGCAGGCGAGGTCGCACCTGGAAAACTTAGCCAGGCATTCCAGTTCGGAGCTCAGGTAGTAGAAATCAAAGGAAATTTTGATGATGCGCTAACTGCTTCATTAAAACAGGCAGGACAAGCAGGTGGGTATACTGTAAACTCTGTCAACCCGTTTAGAATCGAGGGACAAAAAACAATTGTATTTAGAGCACTGGAATTTTTGGACTGGAATCCTCCGGACTGGATAGTTTACCCAGGCGGTGCACTTGGGAATACCTCAAGTTGTGGCAAGGCACTCATGGAGTTGTATCAGTGGGGATGGATTAAAAAAATTCCACGTCTTGCAGTTGTAAATTCAGAAGGTGCCAATACCTTGTATACGTTGTACAATGGCAAGTTTGAAGATACTGAATTACGATGGAACAAGGGAAGAGCAGATACTGGATTAATCAAACGATATTATGAACACATGGATAAAAATCAGCTAAGACCGAAAACAAAGGCTACTGCAATCCAGATTGCAAAACCTGCCAACATTCTCAAGGGATTGCGAGCACTTGACTTTACAAATGGTGTTGTGACCCAGGTATCTGATGCAGAAATGCTAGATGGAATGGCACTTGTTGGTCTAAATGGATTTGACTGTGAGATGGCATCTGGTGCTGTTCCAGCTGGTGTGAAAAAATTAATTGGTGAAGGAATAATCAAAAAGGACGAAACCGTAGTAGGAATACTGACTGGGCGACAGAAAGATTCTAGCATTCCTGTTGATTATCACAAAAACCCGCAAAACAAGTTTGCAATTCCGCCAAGATCCTAGTTTGTACTTGGAATCTTTTCTATCTTTATGCGAGTTGCCTGGTTGTTTGCTGCTTCTTCTACAGTCATCTTGACCGATTCTATGACTACTCTGTCACCAGTTCTTGGAATGTCTTTTAATTTGTCATGTAATAGTCCGCTCAATGTAGAATAGTCTTCGCCACGCGGAATATCTGATTTTAATATTTCATTTACGGTATCAATCTCAACTTCGCCTGTTGCAAGCATGGTATTCTTGTCAAGCATCTTAAAGTTGAGCTCTTCCATGTCGGTCTCATCCATGATTTCACCTACAATTTCCTCTAACAGGTCTTCAAGTGTCACACATCCTTCAACACCTCCAAACTCGTCAACTACAATTGCCATGTGGGTCTGCCTGCCCTGCATCTCTCTAAGCAGCTTGCTTATTCGTTGTTCTTGTGATACAAAGATTGGTTTTCTTGCAAGAGATTCAAGTGTGATTATTTTTTCATCTCGTTCCAAATTCTTTAACAGGTCTCTTACGTTTAGTATGCCAATTATCTGGTCTGTTGTATCCTTGTAGAGTGGTATTCTGGAATAGCCACTTTTACTTATCAGCGGCATTGCATCAAACAAGATCATCTTTGCTGGTAGCATGAACATCTTTGTTCTTGGAGTCATGACTGCACGAATTACAATATCATCAAACTTTAGCGCACCATGGACAAGTTCACGTTCATGTTTTTTTAGTGCCTTGTCTTCTAATCCTTGTTCGATTACATTGTAGATTTCTTGTTCTGTAATCGGCGGTGGGTGGTATGGACTTTTTAGCATCCACAAAATTCCATGTGTTATCTTTTCAAATAATATCACAAACGGATAAAATATGTAACTAAAAGTAAGTGTGACACCGCTTATCCACAATGACACTTTGACAGGATTTGCATTACAGTATGATTTTGGTGCATTCTCTCCAAATACTAGAAGTATGAATGTCATTATTCCAATTGATATTGCAAGGCCTCCATTTCCAAACATGCCTAGTGCGACTTCGGTGGCAAGTGCAGATGAGCCCACGTTTGCAAGTGCAGTTCCCAAGTTTATTGTTGCCAGCATTCGATTTGGATTTGATTTTAATTTGGCAAGTGCTGCTGCTCCCCTAACTCTGTCTTTTACAAGTTGGTTTACCTTGGCCTTGTTTGTTCCAATGAGTGCTACTTCCGCACCGCTAAAGAGGGCAGATAGTGCAACCAACAACCCCAGCAATATTATTTTTAAGATCATTTCTATATCCATTTGATCAATTACCCCGTTGTAGACCTTTTTTACAATGCATTGACCTAAAACCCGGTGTTTTAATCAGTAAAAGTCTTGATTGAATTTCAAACAAATTGGTATGTATATTATTTTTGAACTGTCTCTTTTATAAGTTCACATTAGTTTTGTTAGTATCTGCTCTTTGGCAGGAATCTATTGAAAACAATCTGTTATCTTATTTCTTTGCAAAGTGCTCTTCAAGTAGTCTTTTCTTTTCTTCCATGTGGAATAATTCTTCGGTATGTTTGAAAGCGTCTTCTCTTTTTCTCTTGAATAGCATTGCCTGCATCAGAAGATGATTTTCAGGGACTACAATACCTGTCTGATCATCAGAATATGTTAATTTTACAGTATCATCTTGAACTTCAGTTACATCTGCATGGATGTGAATCATATTGGTATCCTTGAAATTAAATTTTATAGATTCAGCATAATCTCTGATATCTTTTGTCCCTTTTGCACTGTGCAATACAGCAACACCATATTCGTGTTTGTACAAATCCAGAATTTCTTGGACATTTGGTGCAGATCCATCAAATCTAATATCCATGAGGTGTACGTGCATCTGTCTTGTTGGAACCTTGAAAGCTCGGATAAACAATGGTGTGTCTGCGCCCATGTAGCTTTTTACATCATCATTGTGGTGTGGTCTTCTGGTCCATTCAATTGAATCTTTAACTTGGGTCTTTGAATCCTCAAGGTCTGCCCATCTTCTCAACAGTGTTGCATCAAATCGCTTGATCTTTTTTCCGTACTTTTCCTTGAGCGGCTGCAATATTCGTCCCATACCTGTAACATTGCAGCTTCCCTGCATCACATATTTTGCATCAAATGCCTTTTCATAATTTACACGTGAGTTGAAGATCAGATTTGCGACAGACTCTTCTCCGCCAATTTTTTCTCCTCCTTGGAAAATTGCATTAACATTTTTTGGCTCATACAATGATTTTTTGTTTGCATATCCCATACCTCCAGGTGCGGCATCTATCACAAGGTCGCTTTTGGTGATGACATCTTCTATAGCCCCTGCAATTTTGTAATTTTTAAAAGCATCAGTCTTTGTCTTTGGAACATATACATCAAATCCTCGAGATATTGCGTCTGCCACCTTATCATCGGGGGAATATTTACCGACTCCGATAACCTCGATATCCTTGTCGTCTGCTATGAATTGAGTAATTCTGCTGCCAATTGAACCGTATCCGTTAACAAAAACTTTTTTCATAGTTTACTGGTGTGAAATCCCACTTATTTGGCTTACCCCTTTGACAAGAACTAAATAATCTGTAGGCTGCAGTCAAATTCTTGAAAGTTCATCTCCCGTCTATAGGGATTGGGGTTGGGGTCATTGTTGCAGTAATAATTGCGGTTTCACTATTTGGACACGGTATACCAAATCCAATGGCTGTATCTACAGAACAACAGAGTGCTACTTTGGACAAGACTGTATCACAGAATGGTCTGTCTGCAAAAGATACCCTTAGTCTGTTGATTGACAATACATCACCAGTACTTGGCTCTGACAATGCACCGATTACCATGATAGAGTTTGGTGATTATCAATGCTTTTTCTGTAACAAATTTTACCATACTATCGAGCCAGATGTTGTCAAAAATTACATTGACACCGGCAAGGTACGTATGGTCTTCAAGGATTTTGTCATCATTGGGCAGGATTCAGTCAATGCAGCACATGCAGCACACTGTGCACAAGAGCAAAACAAGTTTTGGCAGTACCATGATGAGTTGTACAACAACTGGAATGGGGAAAATACCGGATGGGCATCATCTGCCAATCTTCTGAAATTTGCCAAGAATGTGGGGTTGAATGACACCCAGTTTGGCCAGTGCATGGCCCAGTCAAAATACATTTCTACCGTTCAAGGCAGCCTATCTGATGCAAAGGGGCTTGGCCTTACTGGAACACCAGATTTTTTCATTATAGCTCCTGACAAGACAATAACCAAAATTGAGGGTGCTCAGCCATTTACCGTCTTTGACGAATTATTCAAATCCAAGCTAAAATAGTCATAGATTTCATACATATCGCACTAAATTAGCAAAAATTATCAATCTTTGAGATCAATATTGACTCTCAAAATCCTTATATCTGTAATCGCAAAGCTGAAGCTATTGGCCGCAGGTATAGATGATATTGCTATCTACATCCCAAAACTGTTTGTAGACGCAAGAGACTTTGCCAAAGCACGTGGAATGGACCCAGACAAGCTCCAGAGAGGCCTTGGCGTATCAAAGATGGCTATCGTAGATACTAATCAAGACCCTGCATGTATGGCAGCAAATGCCTGCCTTAGAATCATGGAGAGAAACAAGATCTCGCCAAAAGACGTTGGAAGGCTCTATGTTGCAACCGAATCTTCACTTGATGAGTCAAAGGCAATGAACTCGTATGTCATTGGTATGCTAGAACAAGTCTATGGTAATGATTCCTTTGAGCACTGTGGTGGAATAGAATGCAAGTTTGCATGTGTCAGTGGTTCTTATGCATTGTATGATAATACTAATTGGATTAGGGCAGGAGAGGCAGAGGGCAAATCTGCCATAGTTGTGGTATCTGATATTGCCAAGTATGATCTTGGTTCAAGTGGTGAATACACTCAAGGCGCAGGTGCTGTTGCCATGTTGTTAAATGACACCCCAAGACTGATGACATTTGATCCTAAAGTTACATCAACTTCTATTAAAAATGAATATGATTTCTACAGACCATTTGGCAAAGAGACCCCGATTGTAAATGGTCAGTATTCCAACTTGCTTTACATGATTCAGGTAAAGAAAGCATTGATGGCATACAAGGACAAGGCACTCTCGACTGGTATCATAAAACTAAAGGAAGGAGAAACAATTCTTGATTACATTGATTTTGTAAACATGCATCTTCCATACAGCAACATGGGCAAAAAGGCACTGACCTATTTACTAAGACATGAGTGGAGAAGCCTTCCAAGATGGAAAGGAATTGTAGACAAGATGGGAATGGCGGAACCAGTTCCAAAAGACCCACGCGGTACAATAGAATCAATACTTGCAGATGAAGAGTTTATGCAAAAAGATCACGAGTTTACAAAGAGGTTTACCATGACAGAAGAATTCCAAGAAGCTTATGATTCTAAACTCGCAAGCTCCCTTATTGCATCGAGCATGGTAGGAAATCTGTATACTGCATCACTTTACATGGGCTTTAGAAGTTGCCTGGAATTTGAATTCCAAAAGGGTCCTGACCTTGAAGGCAAGAGATTTGGATTTGGCTCTTACGGTAGTGGAAGTAGCGCAATGGTCTTTAGCGGTGTTGTCATGCCAACATACAAGGAAATTGTCAAGAATATGAACCTGGAGGCCGAAATTGGCGATAGAAGAAAGGTATCACTTGAGGAATATGAACAGATCCACGAAAGCAAACTCAGTCCAACACAAAACATCCTAGATGGTAAGAAGGAGTTTGTTTTAGTAGGAGTTGGAAGCAGTCCAGAGTTGCGTGGCCAGCGCAAGTATGTCTTCAATGACTGATTCTAGTAACAAAAATCGATCTCGACGATCAAAGCAAATCAACAAAAAGGATATAAAATCAGAATTGCCCTTGGATATCATGAAAGACCGTTCAATGCCAATTTGTTTTACAGCTGAACAATATGCAAAAATTGAACAGATTGCAAAGCAAAGAGGGATGTTAAACGCAGGCCAGCTTCTCGAAGAAGCACTGGAACAATAAACCTGAGAACACACGTTCTCAAATCTTTTCCTTTATGATAACTATTTAATGGATTTAATGTTGTAAAAATATCATGAAACTGTTTGGCAAGCCTATTGTATGTACAATATGTGGAAAAGAGTCATCCCATAAACACAAACCTAAGAGTGAATGGAATATTGATGGGCCACTTTGTGGGGATTGCTATGTCACACAAATGAAAAAATTCTATGAGCTTGGCCTGCGACAAAAATGTGTTATATGCGGAATAGAAAAAGATGTTCCTGATTTATGGGAGCCTCGATACCAGTGGGATATGACTGGACTTTTGTGCAAACCATGTTTTGATAAAAAGGATCTTACATTTAAGAGTCAAAAATCAACATGCCAAGTCTGCGGAAAAAAACTTGGCATGATACGATATAATCCAAAGAAAAAATGGGTGCTTGAAGGACAATTGTGCAGACAATGCTGGGACTCTCACAAGGCACAGCTGGGCTAGATGAACATCTTTAAAAAATTCAAGTGCGATATTTGCAGTACAAAATTTAGACAACAAGAGTATTTGATGCAGCACCAGCAACTATACCACAGCGGCAAAGAATATGATTGTAAAATGTGCAACCAAAATTTTCCAAGTATGGAAGCAATGCGCACTCATATGCAAAGAATGCATACATACCACGGTAAAAGAGACGTCTAGAATGCCTTGATTGTTTTTACTACTGGAGGTCTGACCTTAGTAAATACTCTAAAACCACAGATGCATTTTATTTCTGGCAATCTTGTTAATTCTGACTGGGATACTTGGGTTCCACAACGCATGCATGAATAGAAAACACTAAAGCTAGTTGGTTTCTCTTCTGCTGGTATTTCTTGTGTTGGTTCAGACATTTTTATCAAAATCTATTTCAAAGTAAGTTCAATGTACACATCGTTTGGAATTTTAATTCTCATGAGCTGTCTTATTGCTCTGTCATCTGCCCCAAGATCAATTACTCTTCTGTGAATTCTCATTTCCCATTTTTCGTATGTGTTTGTACCTTGACCGCATGGTGACTTTCTTGTAACAACATTTAGCGTTTTTACTGGTAATGGCGTTGGACCTTTTACTTTGACACCTGTCTTTTCTCCAATGCCTTTGATTTCAGTACAGACCCCGTCAAGTCTCAAGAGAGATGTGCTTGTTAATTTAATTCGGGCTGTCTGGGTCATTCAGGTCCCTATTTTGTGTATTTCTCAGTGATCTCTTTTACAATGCCTGCTGCAATTGTTGCACCCATGTCTCTGAGAGCAAATCTACCCATCTCTGGGAATTCACCAAATGTCTCGATGCACAATGGTCTTACTGGCTTGATTCTAACGATTGCAGAATCTCCTGCCTTTAAGAACTTCGGATCTTTTTCTTCAATTGCACCTGACTGTGGATTTATTTTTGCTTCAAATGCTACTATGGTTGCTGCAACTTGAGCGGTGTGTGCATGCATTACTGGTGTGTATCCAGGTGCAATTGCTGTTGGATGATGAATAACTATGATTTGTGCACGGAATTCTTTTGCAACGTTTGGTGGTGAATCAGCTGTTCCGATTACATCTCCTCTGTGGATATCTTTCTTTTCAATACCTCTAAGGTTGAATCCAATGTTGTCACCTGGTTCAGCTGATGGCATTTCAGTGTGGTGGGTTTCAATTGACTTGATTTCACCTACTGCGCCTGATGGCATTACAATTATCTTCTGACCAGGTTTTGCAACTCCGGTTTCTACACGTCCTACTGGAACTGTACCTACACCGGTGATTGTGTAAACATCTTGAATTGGAATTCTGAGTGGTTTTCCTGTTGGCTTGTCTGGTAGTTTGAATTCATCAAATGCTTCAAACAGTGTCTTTCCTGTCCACCATGCCATGTTTGGTGACTTCTTTACCAAGTTGTCTCCCTTCCAACCTGAAACTGGGATGATTGCTACGCTTTCAAGCTTGTAACCTACTGACTTGAGCAACTTTTCTGCCTTTTCTTTTGCAGTCTTGAATGCTGCTTCAGAATAATTACTGTCGTCCATCTTGTTAATTGCTACTACTAGTTGTCCTACACCCAGTGTTCGGAGTAAGAAAGCATGTTCTCTTGCTTGTCCACCTGGTGCTGTTGCTGTATCAGTTTCACCTTCTTTTGCTGACAAGACCAAAACTGCACAGTCTGCCTCTGAGGCTCCTGTGATCATGTTTTTGATAAAGTCTCTGTGACCTGGTGCATCAATTAATGTGAAGAAGTACTTTGGTGATTCGAATTTTTGAAATGCTAAGTCGATTGTGATACCTCTCTCTCTTTCGTCTTTGATATTGTCCATGACCCATGCATATTTGAAAGTGTCACCTTTTCCGGTCTTCTCGGATTCGGCTGCATGTGAGGCAATTGTTCTTTCATCTACTAATCCCAAGTCCATTAAAAAGTGACCCATGGTTGTAGATTTGCCGTTATCGATGTGTCCTACGACAATCATGTTCAAGTGAGGTTTTCTTGCTGCTGCACTACTCATGAAGGATGTTACTTGAGAAGGGCTTTATTAGCATTTTCATTTTTTGATTTTTTTTTGGTCAAAAATTGAATTATTTTCTGACTCGATCATCCAGATCAATTTTTTTCACATGGTATAAATCGAACTATTTGATCATAATGAATAATGAAAATTACAGTATCGGTAATCAAAGCTGATGTCGGCGGAATAGGCGGACATACTAGACCAAGTGATGGTTTACTAAATGCAGTAAAAAATCTTGTAAAGCCCCAAGTACGAAAAGACGGTAAAGGACTCTTGATTGATTCCTATATCGGATATTGTGGTGATGACATCCACATCGTCATGACTCATACAAAGGGTGTTAACAATTCTCAAATTCACGGACTTGCATGGAGAGCATTTGAAGCTGCAACACGAGTTGCTAAAAGTGAAGGACTCTACGGTGCAGGCCAAGACCTACTGAAGGATTCGTTTTCTGGAAACGTGAAAGGCATGGGACCTGGCGTCGCAGAGATGACATTTGAAGAAAGACCAAATGAGGCATTTACAGTTTATGCCGCAGACAAGACAGAGCCTGGTGCATTCAACTATCCATTTTACAGAATGTTTGTAGATACACTATCCAATACCGGATTGATTGTAAACCAAAACCTGTCAAAAGGTGTCAGGATAACTGTCATGGATGTAGAAAAGGGCAAGATTGCTACACTAAACATGTGGGAAGACAAGCCAACACTAGAAGCTGCCTTGATGTATCCTGGAAGATACGTGGTATCTACAGTAACTACCAAGGACAACCAGCCAATATTGGCTGCATCAACTGACCGATTGCACAATATAGCAGGAACCTATGTTGGAAAAGACGATCCAATCTGTATAGTAAGAACTCAAAAAGACTTTCCAGCAACAGAGGAAGCAGGTTCTGCATTTAACAACCCACATCTTGTGGCTGGAAATACTAGAGGAAGTCACCACATGCCTTTGATGCCAGTAAAACTAAATTCTCCAGCAAGCATCAATTATGCAATACCAATTGTATCAGCATTGGTGTTTTCGATGCACAACGGTATCTTGACTGGTCCGGTAGACGGATTTGGTTCTGTAGACTGGGATTATATCAGAAACATCGCAATGAAGCGCGCAATTGCAATTAGAAGTCAAGGATTTGTTCACCCTGCAACACTTGTTCCAGATGAGCTCGAATATGGTGTAGGGTATAAAGCAAGAATGAGTATACTTTGGAGCAGGATGAGACCGATTCCAGGATCAAGTCCAATTGTAAAACACGGACAAAAGCAAAATCAAGGTAACAGACCTCCACAACAAGGCCAGAGACCACAAGGACAAAGACCTGGACAGAAACCTCAACAAGGTAACAAGCCACAACAGGGACAACGTCCACCACAACAAGGACAAAAGCCTGGTCAAAAACCACATCAGGGAAACAGACCACAACAACAAGGTCAGAGACCGCCACAACACGGTCAAAGACCTCAACAACCAGGACAACGACCTCCACAAGGTAACAGACCGCCACAAGGTCAGCGTCCATTACAGAAACCACAACACAATCAACAACGTCCTCAAGGTCAACGACCTCCGCAACAACAAAAGCCTCAACAACCAAAACCACAAACAGCACCAGCACAAAAATCAGAGTCAAAAAGTACTGAATCAAAAGTAAAGAAGCCACGTACACCTAGAAAGAAAAAGGCAGATACTACAAAACCTGCAAGCACAACTTCTACAACTGTATCAAAAACAGAGACAAGTACCTAAGAAAAGGTACCTTTCTTTTCAATTTTCCAAATACAATTTTTATTAGCTTAATTTTTTCATTCTATTTGTGCCAAAAAAAATTCAGATTTTAATAATCGGACATAACGAGAGTGGAGTTACTCCAGAAATTACAAAACTTGCATATGAAACAGGTATGGAAGTTGCCAAGTCTGGAGCCGTTTTGATCACTGGAGGTCTTGGAGGTGTAATGAAAGCTGCATGCCATGGCGCAAAAGATGCAGGAGGCTTGACTGTTGGAATAATCCCACAAAACGAACCGTCATTTGCAAATGAGTATTGTGATATTGTCATACCGAGTGGTATGGGTCTTGCAAGAGATTTTCTAAATGCACTATCTGGAGATGGTGTAATAATAATTGGTGGGGGTTCTGGCACATTGTCTGAGACATGTGCTGCATACATGTACAAAAAACCAATTGTTGCACTAAAAAATAGTGGTGGAATTGCAGAAAAATATGCTGACCAATATTTGGATCACAGAAAAAGTGTACTAATAATTGGAGCATCTTCGCCACAAGAAGCAGTTAAATTAATTCTTGAAAAAATTCGCTCTACTTGAGAGATACTAGATACGGGTCAGGTTCGTAGAACTTGTTCTCTTTTGCAAGTCTTTGTAACTCTGATACGATGTTTTGCATTCCAAAACCTTTTGCGGTCTCAAACAGTGGTTTTTTGAGTCCCATTCCAAGCAACAGTGCTTTTTCTATCTCTTGAACATCACTTGCTTGATTTGTTACAAGCCATGCTGCATTGTTCAAG
>JAKEIJ010000107.1 GCA_022545805.1 Nitrosotalea sp.
GAAGTCCATGAATTACTGGGCAATGAAAGGGGTGCACAGCTATCGCTTAGCTTGGAAAGGCTCCAGGCAAATACGAAATTCCAGATAACAAGAGTTGGACTATCGGCAACTGTAGGAAACACTGCGGAAGCTGCAAAATTTGTTGTAGGTACAAAAAGAAAATGCAAAATAATTGAGGACCACTCGATTCGAAAATATGATGTCGAAGTAAAATACATCGAGGGTACGATAACAGATGTTGTTGATCATGTCATTGAATACGTGACAAAAAACTATCCGTCATCTCCTGTATTGCTTTTTACAAATACTAGGGGCGAATCAGAGTATATTGCATCAGTACTCAAGGAGCGCTCTAGCATTGCAATTGAATTGCACCACGGTTCCCTTTCACAACAAGTTCGTGAAGAAACAGAAGACACTCTGCGAGCAGGCAAGCCTGGAATTGTAGTATGTACATCATCACTTGAGCTTGGACTAGACATTGGATCTGTTGAACTTGTGATTCATTACGGCTCTCCAAGGCAGGTCTCAAAACTCATGCAGAGAATTGGTCGAAGCAGGCACACACGAGGGTCCTCTGCAAAGGGACTCATTGTGACAAACAATCCTGATGATGAGATAGAGGCGCTTGCCATACTGGAGCGTGTCAAGGAAAAGTCTATTGAAGACCAGATAGTCCATGATGGAGCACTGGACGTTCTTGCACATCACTTGGTTGGAATGAGCATGCAGTTTGGCAAGGTACCACTTGATTTTGCATTAAATATGATACAACAAGCCTATTCGTTTCGAAATGTAACCATAACAGAACTAATCGAGGTGCTTGAAGTCTTGCAAAATGGAAATATCATATTCTTTGACAAGGACGAGATGACATTTACAAAAAGGGGGCGCTCGTTTAGATATCACTTTGAAAACCTGTCCACAATTCCAGACATTTTAAAATTCAAGGTCTTTGATACCGCATCTAAAAAAATAATCGGCAGCCTAGACCAGAGGTTTGTCGGAGACAATGGGGAACAAGGCAGTGTCTTTGTACTGCGGGGGATGCAGTGGAGGATACTAAATGTTGATGACAGCTCACTGAAGGTAAATGTGGAGCCAATCCAGTCTGCTGGAATTAACGTTCCATACTGGGAAGGAGAGAACATTCCTGTTGATTATACCACTGCAAAAAAAGTTGGCATGGTGCGGACCAAGACAATCGTTACGCCCTTTACAAATAAGGTAATTGACAACCTAAAACTTGGAACCATTCCAGACGAGAAACATGTCGTAATTGAATCTCTGAGGGTGCGAAATACTGTTGTTATACATTCCTGCTTTGGAACTCGAATCAACTCTACTCTTGCAATGCTATTGTCATCGATGATATCTGCAAAGAGCGGATATCTTGTTGACTCTCGCTCTGATGCATATAGGATAATGCTCTCATCAAATGGACGCATTTTAGAGCAGCCTGTGAGGGATGTCATTGCAGACAAGTATGATTTACAGGATATAGTGCAGGCATCTCTTGCGGGGACACATAACGTAAACTGGAGAACATGGTGTGTTGCAAAAAAATTTGGAATCGTTGGCAGGGAGGCAGTATATGATCGCAAGTCGGCAAGATTCTTGTATGAAAAATATTCCAAGACTGCGCTTGCAAAAGAAGCACTGCGGGAACTATACCATGACAAGTATGACATCGAAAATACTGTGGAATTGTTACAAAAAATAAAATCAAATGAAATTACCATTACATGGGTTGAAGTCGAGGGTTTCTCAAAACTTGCAGAACCCATACTTGACCATACAACAAAATACTATGCATCCCCTGCCAACATGGACAAGGGGATTCTTGACTTGGTAAAATCAAGACTGATGAAGACCCGACACAGATTGGTCTGTGTAAGATGCGGCAAGTGGGAAAAGGTTGTAGAGACTGGACAGATAAGCGAGATTCCATCATGTCCATACTGCAAGTCGCGACAGATTGCAGCAACGTTCTACTCTGACTATGACCTGCCAAAGATTGTACAGAAAAAAGTTGCAGGAAAAAAAATAACAACTGAGGAGAACCACAAGTTTGCAAGAGCCTGGAAGGTGTCATCACTTCTTGCAAACTTTGGCAAGATTGCACTTGTTGTAATATCAGGATATGGTGTGGGTGCTGACACTGCGGCAAGGATTTTGCGAAACATGATTGGAGAAGAAGAGGTATACAAGCAAATCTACGAAGCAGAAAGGCAGTATGTGACAACCCGTGGGTTCTGGGACTAGTTCTTTCGTGTGATTACAGAATAGGCAGACAGGAATAATTCTGTCCTGTTCTCAAGGCCTGCCTTTGCATTTACTGCAGTAACTGTAATGATTTCTCCTTGAGTGAACTGTTCTAGCAGCCTTGCCTGAGACCTCCAGCCCTTGAGCCAGATCTGGCCAGTGTCATCCTCGATAAATGTCTCAGAACGCAGTATTGTTTCTCCAGCCTTTGTCTGTATTTCGCGCTTTTCTGGAGCTTTTAGAATTATTGCTTCTACACAGTATAATGTCTCTGCTGGTTTTATTTCCTTTATTTTAGTTCTAATCTCTGGCAAAGTTGGGATGCCTTGTCCATCTACCTTTCTTACAAACGAGTCAGCCTCTAGCATGATTGATTTTCCATACATCTACGATGGCATACATTCTACCACATCTCCAACTGCAAGATCTTTTGTTATGTGAGCCATGTCTGAAATGCTTACAAGCTTCTTGTCTTGTGTTGCTCCAAGGATCAATGTATTTCCAGAATCGCTTTTTGTCATGGATAAAATTCTAATTATAACTGGCTCGATCTCTGCTGCTCCCTCTATCTCTAGTACCGTTCCTTCATCGCCGTGGATCTCAAGGCCCATCTGACCAACCTTTGTCTTTACTCCAATCAATCTAGTCTTTGCACCAGATGTTACAACTTTAGGAACTGTGCTTTCGTCCTTGTTCCATAGTACGACTCGCATGATGTTTCCATCCTTTCCCTTTAGTCTTAGCTGGAGAGATTTTCCTGGCTCTCCCTTGAAGTTTGTAAATTCTGTTGTTCGAAGGTTACCGTCAAGAATTCCTGTAACTACGAGATTCTGCTGGTTCTCTTTTACATTGCTTACATCATCTGTTATTGCATCTAACGATGGTATGGTGCTTGTAGTACCATTTGGCTCGATGTTGGAACCAGAGCCCACATTGATTATTGGGTTTCCCCTCATGTCTGATTTCACGTAGGCCTTGATTATCTTGACCAGGTCGCCTGGCTTCAAGTTCTCAATTCCTGGCAAGTTTGCCTTTTCATCCCACAACTTTACCTGCGCTCTTGAATCTCCGTCATATACTGTCATGGTACGCAGCAGAAACTGGGAACCGTCCTTGCGGGAAAATTGCTTTACTGGATAAACATTCATCACTCTGGTTGCAAGCGTAATCTCCTTTGCGCCTACATAGAGGTCCTTTAGTCCCATCTCTACCTTCAATGGCTCACTTAGTGACACCCCAAGGTCTGATGCTATAAGAAACAGTGCGCCCTGGTCTGTTAGATAACCTGCACCGATCTTTTCCTTCTTTCTTTGGATAAGCTCATCAATCTGGGCTTTTGTGATATCGGGCTTTTGCTCTAGCAACTTGCTTAACAACGAGTCAAATTCTGACAACGGAATCCTGATGGAATGTGTATGATATAAAAATTGTTTTAGAATAGCGATCTTTTTTGATGTACCAGAATTAGGGCAATCACAAAAGATCTGATTGATAAATTAATCTTATATGTTACAAAGAACACAAAATCACTATGACCCAAGACGAGGCGCAATTTGTAGAAAGGTTCATGAAAGAATATGAACAGCTATTCGAAGATCTTGGAAATGAAAAAAGAGACTTCTAAACTCAATCATTTCAGTTTGAGTCTTCTTGCTAGAAGAGGCCTACTTGAGATATCTCTTATGTTCCTTTATGTATTTCTTGATAAACCATTGTAGAAATATTCTATCCTCTTTTTTCATGTGTGATCTTTCAAGTGCATTGTAATATCCACTTCTTCCTTCATATGGAATATCTAACATAGGATATTTTTTCCTGTTCAGTATGAAATTCATGATTAATCTTGAAACTCTGCCATTACCATCGCCAAATGGGTGTATTTCAACAAATTTCAAA
>JAKEIJ010000108.1 GCA_022545805.1 Nitrosotalea sp.
CAATTCCTTTTGATTCGTAGGGAGGAAGAAACGCAATGCCATTATGTTGAAGTGTTTTCCATTTCATTTGTTATCATCACTAAATTTTTGGTTAAATCTGTTGACTTTGACAAAAATTGACTTTACGTCGTATATCAATCTAACCAAAAGAATCGTATAAAATTCATCATATTCTGTGTCTTGACATTTCTATAATGATAAAATAATGACAAAAAAGATGTATTTTAGCTAAAAAGTTCTTTTTTTATGTAATTTTCAAACTCTATGTCAGTCTTGTCCCTCTTTGCCTCTAGGAACATTATGGCATCGTTACCAACAGGGTATCGAGGTAATGGACTCTCAGATGAGACTGCCTTGACTATGGTCTTGGCAACTTCTTGTGGAGGAGTACCCATCTCTGACATCATCAATAATCCGTTCATCACTTTCTCAGTAATGTCCTTGTAGGGAGAGTCTTGTTTTGTTGTCTTTTTCAGAGTTGCAAACAAGTTTGTCTTGATGACTCCGGGTTCTATGATTATTGTCTTAATTCCAAATGGAAACAACTCGTATCGCATTGATTCACTCAAGCCCTCCAATGCAAATTTAGTACTGATGTATCCAGGAGTAACTGGAAAACCAATTCTTCCTGCCACTGAGCTTACATTTACTATTGTTCCAGATTTCTGGCTACGCATGGTGGGTAATACTGCTTGAATTGTTCGGATAACTCCAAAAAAGTTTGTTTCAAATTGATCCTTTAGATCTGAAATTGTCAGATCTTCCAAACATCCTACAAGAAAATAACCTGCATTGTTTACTAGAACATCAATTCTTTTCTTCTCGCCTGTTATCGCTTCAACTGCCTTCTTGATTGTATTTTCCTTGTTGACATCAAGTTCTAGTACCCTGATCTGAAGATTCTCCTTTTTTGCAATATCTAAAATCTTGTCACCTTTTTTGATGTCTCGCATAGTTGCATAGGTATGATATCCTTCTCGTGCTAGTGCAAGTGCTGTCTCAAAACCTATTCCACTTGAGCTTCCAGTAACTATTGCAACCTTATCCATAACAACTCTCAGTTGACGATGTTAATAATTGGTTTCATTTTGTACTTCAAAATTTATCATACCAGAGGTTTATCCCCTTCTACAGGTTCTGTAACATCTGTTGTTTCACCATCTGCTATTCTCTGGAGGATCTCTTTTGCTGAAAACTTGTGGAGATATTCATTGTTGTTACCACATCTATATGAAAAAGTGCAGCGTGGGCAACCTGATTCGCTTTTGCAGGGACACTCTGTTACGATGTCAAGACTTCTCTCAAACGCCTTCTCAAGTCTGTCATAAAGGGCCCTGCTTGCACCATTTCCGCCTATTGCGGAATCATAGACAAAGACCAAGCCAGATGTACCAAGGGATATGCCTCCCAAATCCTGTGATACGCCTCCTGTTATCATGTTACTTCCTTCTATGACAACATGCTCTGTAGCATGGTATCCACTTGCTTCTACATATTCCTCATTTTCTGCCTTGCTTATTTCGTCTAATGGTCTTGGAGCCTTGAATACAATCCCCTTTGTAACAAAATCATAATCAAGTGGTTTTTCTAAAATTATTTTTTGTCCCTGTCCTACTTCTTGGCCCAACTCCAAGTTGACATATCCATAAACTCGCTTCTGAATGTGTAATTTGCAGAATGCAACCTCGATTCCATTTGCGCGTCTTTTCTCAAAGATTGTCTCTATTGTTGGCCATTCTTCTGTTAGCGCCCTAGTGTAGTATGGATAATTCTTTGGAAGATATTCTAATTTCGCAGTCATTTTTTCCGGATATCCAATCTCTTTTACTTGATATCTAATTCCTGCCAAAAAGTAAACTGCTTGCGGATGCAGTTCTTCCAAAGCAATTGGCAGTACACGCTCTCCCACTTTTTTGCCGTTTAGGAATATGTCAATTGATCTTCCTATTCCTCTTATGCTATAATCTTCTAAAATTGATTTTATCTGATCATAATTTGGGACATATCTATTTTCAATCAAGACCAAGTTTCCTGCACCAACATGTCTTTCAATGACATCTTTGTGTTCTGGCAATTCGTGTTTTGCAATTGGTTTGTCACACGCCATTGCAATAACCTGAAACTCTTCAACAAAGGGATTTTTTGGATCAATGTAAATTTGTTCAACATCTTCAAAATAATCTGATGGATGATTCTTGTAATACTGTGAAATTGGATCATTGCCTAGTACTAGAAATGCATATCCTCCTTGGCCTTTTCTTGCTGCCCTTCCTATTCTCTGTGTGAGTCGATTTACTGGAATCGTAGATGAGATTACTCCATCTACATTGCCAACGTCTATACCAAGCTCAAGTGTAGGAGTTGCAGAAATTGCAAGTAGTTTATCGGTCTTGAACAATGTCTCAACTGATCTCCTATAGTTTGCCATTAGGCCTGCTCGATGAACCTTGATGTCTATTTTTTGTCTTCTTGCCTGTAATGCCAAAAGTTCGGAATTAAGATGTGAGTTACTAAACACCAATGTCTTGTGGTGTTTTGACGTTAATTTTTTTAGTATGTCAATCATCAATGCACGCTGGGTCATCAGAGAGGGAAATAGCATTGAAAATTCTGTCTTGCCCTTCTTGCCAGATCCTGAGATCTGAATCATGTTTACTCCAAATAGCATCTGACAAAATGATAATGCGTTATCTAATGTTGCAGATGCTGAAATCATCTGTAACTTGGGTGCAATTCGCTTTAATCTTTTTATGATATAGTGAACATTAGAACCAAAAATTCCAGAATATACATGAGCTTCATCTACTGCAAGAAATCTAGTTGTATTAAGAAGAGCTGCAAATCTAGTCCTGTGCCATAAATGATAATGCAGAACATCAAAGTTAGTTATGATTACTTGGGGAGGGTTTGCAAGAATTTCTGCACGCTCTATTTGTTTTGTATCTCCATCAAATACCGCACATTGGATATTCATCTTGTCTGCAATTTCTTTTATCTTTGGATATTGGTCTCGAGAAAGAGATTTGGTTGGATAGACAAAAATTGCTTGTATTGTGGGAACTGGATTTTTTGAATTGCCTATTCTTTCAATGATTGGTACAACAAATGATTCTGTTTTTCCAGATGCAGTAGGTGCAGTGATCACTACATTGTCACCAGAAACAATGTGGTGGATGGATTCTTCTTGAAACTTGTAGAATCTCTTTATGCCTCTTGATTCTAGAGCATCAACTATTCGCTGGTCAAGGCCTGAATCTGATACGGTAGAGCCCATCTCGGGATCCGGCTCTTCTATTACCTTAAAGTGTGAGACATAATGCCTCTTTGAGAAAAGAAC
>JAKEIJ010000109.1 GCA_022545805.1 Nitrosotalea sp.
ATATGGCATTTCAGGTAATTTTTCTGAACTTCTAAACAGCATCACTACCTCATCTTCAACTCTATCAGCTCTACCGACAATCTTTACGTTAGAACCTGCATCAAGCTGACCTTCGACTGGTTTTTCCATGATGCTAAATGCGCTCTTTTGCATTATCTTTGACACCATCTGCTTGTGATTGCTTTCAGACGGATCTTTTCGATCAAGGTATGCATTTCTTAAACATCCGCTTACCTCATCTACTGTGATCTTCCCCTCGTCAGCTACTTGTGGATTAATTGCTGCAAAGACTTGCTCAATTACATCGTAAACATCTACTCGTGGTGGTGCATCAGTTGCTGCACGATAGTTTTCAATTCCTTCCTTAATTTTGTCTTGAACTTTTCCAACGATTTTTGCTTTCTTGTAGCTAGCTTTGGATTCTGTCATTCTTTTGAAGAGTGGGATTTCGTCTATAAAAGGTATTTTATCCTAAAAAAACATTTTTGTGATATTATTCTTTATTTTACAATATTTTAAGCAATGATTTTAATAAAACCATTTCATATGTGCAATGAATCATGACCCTTAAAAAAATAGAGGCAATATTTCCAAAAGAAAAATTGGATGCGGTCTTCAATGCGCTAACAGAACTTGACATTAGCGGATTTACGTATTTAGATGTCAAAGGTAGAGGCGCCAGACCAAGAGAAATGGTTTCATCAGGTAGAGGAGGACGTATTGAAGCTACACACAATGTGAATGCACTCATCTATGTAGTTGTCACTGAGAGTCAGTTACCTAAAGTAATAGATACAATAACTACTCATGCAGGTACAGGGGCAGCAGGAGAAGGAAAGATCTTCATCTACAATCTAGAAGATGCAGTAGATATAGGAACCAAAAAACGCGGCGAATCCTCACTCTAAATTTCTTTTACATATTTTACTTAATTTTAGTACGGAAACTATCTTAATCTATATAACTCCAGAAAGTACAGCAAGGTCATGTTCTGGCCTGGAATGGGAGATCCTACAAAACGTAAAAAAATGCTCAGATTTCTTGCAATTTCAGTTGCTGTTGGTGTAGCAGTTGTACTGATAAGCACTACAGCAATTTCACAGGTCAAGGCACAAGATCCACTTTACCACAAATGTGTTAATGGTTTAGACATAACATATCATGTGTCTGCCACACTAGATGTTGAAGTGGATGGTAAAAAATGGATAAGACCAGTTGATACAAGTACAGACACTCCAAAGGACTGTGAAAGATCTATGGTCTTTTTAGATGATGGAACTATTCGCGGAGAATGGACAAAGAAATACCCATTTGAGGTAGGCCAATTCTTATGGATGTCAGGTTTTCCTTTACGCGACATGGATGAGACTAAATCCAAGATCTATGCAAATGGGGTAGAAACAAGTGAATTTATCCACACACTAGTACAAGATGGAACTCATTACAGAGCAGAGTTTGCCACAAAGAATGCAGGAGCACCGACATTTACTCCTCCTCCCAAAAGCTAGAGATTGAAGACACCTTTAGAAATCTAGAGAAATTACACATGAAAATTACTTTAAAGTATTCACTAAGGAATGAAATTAAAAATAAGGAAAAAGATTTGGTGTTTACCAGTATTTACCGTTGTCTGGTATCAGACCAATGCCTTCTCTTTCAAAGTGCTTGTTGAGTTCTGCGACCCATCTTTCTCTTGTGTCGCCACCAAGACCGTGCACTCTGAGCCAGAATGCAATTACTCCGAGAAGGAATACTGTGAACATGATGGTTGCAAAGATGTAGACCATCACATCATAGAATAGCGGGTCATAGTTTGGACCTATTTGACCTGCAAAGTTTGACAGCATACCTACGAGCATAGTGAATATCGTGCTCATCATAATTCCAAACAATTTAGGTGCGATATATACATTTCTGTGATAGATGAAAAATAGAGATCTAAAAGGAGATTAATAAAATAAGAAAAAGAGAAGAACTAAGCTCTCTTTGCTTTTTCCGCTTGCTTTGCTCTTACGACAAAGGCAATGAAGATTCCACCGAATATTCCACCTGAGATTACTGATGCACCGACTACACCGTTTGCATCAATATATGGAGTACCCGAACCTGCATGCGGATTATTTTGTACTGCCTGTACTTTGGCTTTTGCTAATGCCAATTCCTGTTCGAGCCCAAGACCACCACCTGGTGTGTATTGTGCTGCAGCGAATGGTGCAAATGTAGAGGCTACAAATACAGCCAACAGTGCAGTTCCAACAATTATTGGTGTTTTCATATGAATACCTAATTGAGATTCGATTTCGTAGATATTTAACTTTTATGTAATCAGCATGTGTCGAGAAGTCAAGTAACATTTATGTTTCCTTAAAAAACAAGCGGTTCGTGGGTCGTCTTCATTCACATAGACATGGTAAGTCACATTCGACAAGACCAATCACTCCTAGTACACCTACATGGGTAAAACAGAGTCCAGCAGAGATCGAAGAATTGGTTGTCAAATATGCAAAAGAAGGTCTTCCACCAAGTAAGATTGGAATAAAATTGCGTGATCAATATGCAATACCAATTACAAGACAGATCGTCAAAAAATCAATCACCGAGATCCTCGAACAGAAAGGGATCAAAACAGAAATGCCTGAAGACCTCAACAACTTGGTAAACAAGGCACTAGGTTTACAGAAACATTTGAAGGAAAATAAATCTGATAAAAGAAACGTCAGATCACTTGAACTTCTAGAGGCAAAGGTTCACAGATTATCCTCATATTACAAGAAAATTGGCAAGATATCCAAAACTTGGAAATATAAGGCAGTCATTGCTCAACTCGAGTAATGGCAAAGTTAGACCAAGCATTATCCTATTTTCATGACAGAGTTTCAGATTGTATCAAGTCAGGGAAAAATATCTCAGTAATAACTCATCTTGATTGTGACGGAATAACTTCTGGTAGCATAGTTACAAAATCTTTGATCAGGTCAGGTGCAAAATGTACAGTACGCACTGTCAATGAATTTAGTAAAAACATAATTGAAAAAATGAAAAATGATTCAAGACAGTTTCACATAATCACAGATCTTGGAGGAGGATTTGCAAAAGATATCGATAACGCATTAGATGACAACTGGATAGTAGTGGACCATCATCAGATACCACAAGAAGAATTTGATAACCAAAAAGTCATCAATGCTTGGAAATATGATGTAGATGGAGGAAAAGATGTGTCCGCAGGAGGTATGGCATATCTAGTTTCAAAAGCTTTGCACAAGGAGAATACCGATTTGGCATGGATTGCAGTTGTTGCCGCACTAGGAGATAGACAGGACCAAGGCGAAAAGAAATCATTTACTGGAATAAATTTAGAAATTGCCGCTACCGCAAAAAAGAACAACCAAGTCGAAATTGATTTGGATATTTTACTTGTTGGACGAGAGACAAGACCACTACCGGATGCACTTGCATTTACCTCACAGCCTTTCATAGAGGGTTTAACATGGAATCGAGATGCTTGCCTCTCACTTTTGAATTCATCAGGAATAAAGTTAAAGGATGGAAGTAGGTGGCGAGTTCCAGCTGAACTAACAGAAGACGAGAAGAGAGTCCTTCTTCAAACAATATCAAAGTACATTTCAACTAAAAATGCAAGCGACATACTAGACGAACTTGTAGGGTACACGTACACATTATCTGGTGAAGATAAGAGGAGTTTTCTTAGAGATGCAAGAGAATTTTCAACAATGCTGAACTCTTGTGGTAGAATTCGCAAGGCTGGAGTAGGAGTTGCAATTTGCATGGGAGACAGGACTAAGATGCTACAAGAAGGAGAAAATATTTTGGTAGAATATAGAACATTCCTGAGAACCTACATGAATACACTTTCTAGCGAAAGATGGAGAATAACCGATAATGGTCATTACTTGATGGTAAATGGAGAAGGGCTCATACCAGAAAATATGACAGGTGCCGTGTCATCACTTCTTGGAGGATCTCAGAAAAATACTGGAAAAATAATCATACTTAGAACAAACGGTGAAGAAGGAACAATAAAGTTCTCTTCACGCAAATCTACGGGTTGCAAGTCCGAAGTCAATTTGGGATTGCTAATGCGAGAATGTGCTGCAAAAGTGTCAGGCGTGGGAGGAGGACATGCTGCAGCTGCAGGAGCAAGAATTACAAAAGACAAATTGGATGAATTCCTAGACTATCTCGAACAAAATGTCTCTAGAATGCAAAGTTCAAGTGTTTCTGAATAATCTTTCAGACAAAAAGGCAGAGTCCATAAGAAAGTCTTTGGAGCCTGATAATGTAGATTTTCCAGAAAATCTTTCTTTTAAAATTGAAAAGGATCAAACATCTCTAATTTTTACATTTGAGGGTAAAGGAAATATACGAACATTGATTTCTACTATTGATGAAGTTCTTGAACAGACCCAAGTTATACTCAAAGTGACTAATTGATGCTTGACCCAAAACTTCTTCGAGATAGTCCAGACAAGATTAGGAACATGCTAGAGGCAAGAGCTGTCAAATTTCCTCTTGATGAATTAATCTCGCTAGACAAAGATAGAAGAGAATTAATTGTAAAAACCGACGAATTTAGAAAAAAAAGAAACGAAGTATCATTAGAAATTGCAAAAAAGAAAAAGACTGGTGAAGACGCATCTGGCCTCATAGATCAAATGCAAACAGTTTCTGACAATCTTAAAAAATTAGAAGATGATCAGTTAAAGACAGAAGACAAATTCACAAAACTTTCTCTAACATTGCCCAACATGTTACATGAATCTGTTCCAATCGGAAAAGATGAAACAGCAAACAAGGAGATAAAAAAATGGGGCAACGTACCTGCTTTTGATTTTGAGATAAAAGATCACATAGATTTGACACAGAGTCTTGACCTGGTAGATCTGGAGAGAGCAGCAAAGGTTTCAGGAGCAAGATTTTACTATCTCAAGAATCAACTTGTCAGATTAAATCAAGCACTGTTACAGTTTGCACTTGATTTTTTGGCTGAGAAAAATTACACTCCCATACAGACTCCATTTTTGATAAACAGGAGTGCAATGGAAGGCGCCATAATTGCCCAAGATTTTGAAGAGGTTATTTACAAGATTGAAGGAGAAGACCTCTACCTGATAGGAACAAGCGAACATGCAGTAGCATCCATGCATTCAGATGAGATAATTGATGGTAAAAAATTGCCTCTAAAATATGCAGGAGTTAGTACATGTTTTAGAAAGGAAGCAGGAGCTCACGGCAGAGACCAGAAGGGAATATTTCGTGTACATCAATTTGAAAAAGTAGAACAGTTTGTCTTTACAAGACCAGATGATTCATGGCATGAACATGAGAGAATGTTAGCAATAGCAGAAGAATTTTATCAAAAAATAGAGATCCCATACAGAATCATGTTATTGTCAAGTGGAGATTTGGGTAAAGTGTCTGCCAAGACCTACGATCTAGAAGCTTGGATGGCAGGACAGAAAAGCTACAGAGAGATAGTATCATGTTCTAATTGTCTTGACTTTCAGGCAAGAAGACTGAAGATAAGATTCAGAGACAAAACCAATGAACAACCACAGTATCTACATTCTTTGAACAGTACTCTAGTAGCAACTACAAGAA
>JAKEIJ010000110.1 GCA_022545805.1 Nitrosotalea sp.
CATTGAATTTTTTGGAAAATTAATTTGGCAAGACAGAATAAAAGAAATGATGATTTCAGATACAGATAACTTGTAAAATGCTACTTTCTTTTTCGTTGGCCGGGTTTGTTTTGGCCTGGGACTCGCTTTAGGATAAATCTTTTTCTAAAATTGTCCTTGTTTCGTGTAATGGATATAGTTCCATGTCGTTCTCTTGATGGAACCTTTGGAGTTTGTCCTCTTACTTTTCCTGCTTTAGTAAGCGATCCGTGAGTTGGCACGAATCAACTTTCATTGTAATTCAATTTATGTATTTGGTTTTAGAAAGAGTCTTACCAGTATTTTGCCTTGATGGTCTCAATTACTCTCTCGTGTTCTGCACCTTTTCTTCTTGCATATTTTTCCATCGCAGTAAGTGGAACACCACCTAATGCTCTTGCAAGACCTGTGAATGCCTTTTTCTTTAGAGTATTGTTACTTCCAGTCTTGTCCATGAATTTCTGGATTCCATACTTGAAGTTGTGCTGCCATGTTTTGTACATGACACCAAGTTGTGGTGCAGTCAATTCATTTCCAATATCAAAGAACTCAGATTTTTCAAGCAATCCAATTGGGACAAATGTAAGAGGTGTTACAGTAAACTGGGATTCTGGCTGTTCAATTTCTAGCTCATTTATGAGTCGTATTGTATCCCATCCATCTTCTTCTGTTTCTGCATTGTCAAGGCCCATGATTAGTGTAAACGCTGGAATCCAGTGATTCTCGTTTAGAGTCTTTACTCCCTCTTTTACCACCCAGTGCCATTCCTCTGGCTTGTATGGAGCAAGTTTTCTGTCGGCATATTTTCCAATCAATCGTAAACTTCCAGTCTCAAAGCCACATTGTACACCAGTCTTGTTGTTAGGACCAGATTTGATTATCTTAGATAGATTTGGTAATAGTTTTTCATCAGCAATTGCACCTGCCAAAGTACCGTGGGTTGGGTTGGTGTGTTCAATTCCACAAGACATGACAGCCTTGAAGAGTTCTTCTAATGCCTCTCTGTTTGGAGCCATGTTCTTTGTCTTTCTTGGATCTAGTCCGTAGACGAAGATATCATCACTGTGTAGCCATGCATTTCGCTGGCCACCTTTCTTTATGTTCACCTCAATCTCTTGTTTTACTTTTTCAGGCGAATAGTATCTCAATGGTCGTAATGTGACATCACAAAACTTGCAGCCTCTTCCACATCCTCTCATGACTTCTACCATTCCATGCATGCTTGGTTCTACGATATTTGGTATGCTTTCAACATCTGGCTCATCCCAATAGTGAATAAATCTTCCATGGAATTTGTTTTCATCTTTTCCAAATTCTTTTACTTCAACTTTGAAATCACTTTTCACAAATGGATTCATGTTTTCAAAGTCTCCAGCAATTAGTTTGTTGAAGAATTCTCCAGCATGTCCGTCAATTTCTGGTGCAATGCCACCAAGTTCTCCTTCTAATACGGCATACAAACCATATTCTTGAATCTTCTTTGGATCATAGTTGTACTGCCAAGTTCCAGAAGCTCCAGCAATAACTTTGGCATGACTTCCATTTTTCTTTTTTGCAGCATTAATCTTCATGTGTAAATCGCGATTGTAAAATTCATCATATGATGTCTGTTTTCTACCATAAGTAAATGTCATAGTTACAGGACCCATTCCAAGAGGATCCATTTCATAAGTTCCAACTACTTCAGTTTCAGGACCAATGAACTTGTCCACATGATCAGGATGTGCTACAACAACTTCGTTTCTCTTGTATCCATCACGCAAAAGAGCAGCTTCTACTTTTCTTAATCCATATGGAGCATAATTTGCAATACCGTTTTTGTGTCCTATTGGATTACAGATAAAGTCAAAGAGAACCTTTGGAGTAACTTGGTCTTTTAGGATATAGTACCAAAAACTGTTTTTTGGTCTGTGTGGATCCACTGCAGGGGCGCAACCAAAGAAGGTTGCAAGCGATATTCCACGATATGGTGACATCAAAGTGCGGTCTGCAGTTAGTACGATCTTGGCCAATTTTCAATTTGGATGGATTTTTATAGCATTTTAAGTTTTCCGGAATTTCCAGATCCTAATAATTATCTAGTATGCCTGATTTGCTTCTGTGAGTGTATCCAAACTCCTTGTTTGCAAGAAGCGCGGTTCCATCAAAGACAGTTCCGTCTTTGCATGCCATTACGTCTCCAAAGCAGCAACTTCCACAGATTCCAATTCCGCACTTCATCATACGTTCAATGCTTGCCTCAACATGGATCTTGTTTGCAGATGCAATTTGCACTGCCTTGTGCATCATTTTTTCAGGGCCGCATGTATATACTGCATCAAATTTGTTTTCTTTTAGCAGTTTTTCCATGGCATCTGTGACAAGGCCCTTTTCACCATAGCTTCCATCTTCTGTTGCAACAATCACCTTGTGCATTGTACCTTCAAGCAATTTGTTTGCCAAGTCTTCAAAAAATACCTCGGACCAAGTCTTTGCACCCATGATTATTGTAACATTATCATTTTTCTGGAGAAACGTCACCAGTCGTATCAAGGGAACAAGTCCTGTTCCTCCCCCCACAAGAAGTAGATTCCCTTGCTTGACAGTAAATGAATTGCCGTATGGCCCACGAATGCCTATTTTATCCCCAACTTTTTTGGAGAACAGTTCAGTTGTAGCAAGTCCATGTTTTCGTACTGTAAATGCAGCTTTACCATTTTCTTGTGATATCATTACACTCATCGGTATTTCATTCACACCAGGTATCCACACCATTGCAAATTGTCCTGGAAGGACTTTTGACATGATTTCATCAGAGAAGTACATGGTACGAACAGTTGGTGTTTCATCCACCACTTTTTCTATTGTTACAATCTTTGGAGTATCAAAACTTTTTTGCAATTCCAACCATCTCACTTAATTTTCTATAATTTTTTTTCTCCATGTATTTTGATATTCCATTGTTGATATCAGAAAATACACCAGTCCATTTTTCTCCAACCGCACTACCAATCTGCACAGCGCTTGCACCTGCAAGTAAAAATTCTACCGCATCATCCCAGGTAGATATTCCGCCGCATCCAATAATTGGAATATCAAATTTTGAAGAAATTTCATACACGCATCTTACTGCAACAGGTTTGATTGGAGGGCCAGACAGACCGCCAATCTTGTGGCTCAGAATGGGTCTTGCTGTTTCAACATCAATTGCCATGGCCCTTAGTGTATTTATTGCAGTTATTCCATCAATGCCGCTTTCATATGCAGTCCTCACAGTTTCTAGATAGTCAGATGAGCCGAGTCCTACTTTGGCAAGTACTGGCACCTTTGATGTTTGTTTTACAGATTTGATTATTGTATGTACAAGTTCTGGATCATCGCCCACTTCTAGTCCAACTTTTTCAACATGAGGGCATGATAGATTAAGTTCGTAACCTAGTATCTTTACATTTTCAAATTGTTTTATCATGAATACAAAGTCTTCTGGAATGGAACCAACTAGACTTACAATTATTGGAACAGTTTTGTTTTCTGACAGCATCTTTGCAAAATATGGAGCTCCAGGATTTGACAGTCCAACTGCATTTAGATATCCATTTTTTAGGCCAACAATTGTAGGGTTTGGATATCCGTCCCAAGGTTCTTTGCTTAGAGATTTTGTAACAAGTGCTCCCGCTCCTTCCTTATATAGACGGCCAAAAACGTCAAGCGATATACCAAGAATACCAGACGCAAGCATCGTGGGTCTCTCAAGTGTAATTGGGCCCACATTGGTTGAGATGTCAGGACTCACTTCTAATAATAAAAAATAGTTGTCTTATAACGTTTGATATAGTTCTAGGATCTATAATGTTACATTTTTTAGTAAGCCATGAAAATGCACTCTATGCATTCTGTCATTTTAACAGAGTTAGGTATTGCAGTTTTTGACGATAACAAATGTGTAAAATCATTTCCATTTTCAAATCCAGCTACACAGTATGTAGAGCTGAAAAAAGAACAAGCCAGCATTAACGAACTAGAACACTTTCTTGCCAATTTAGGAAGCATTGTTGTCGTAAACGATTCTTCTTTGCTTAAACTCTTGAGAAAAAAATCAATAGAGTCAGATATCATGGATGAGGAAAAGATAGAGACAATCCAGTCTTCAAAACTGCGAGTCCTTGTGGATTCTGGCTTTGCCACTAATGAGGGAGATGCAAGAGGAAAATTACGTGACTTTGCACTTAGTTTGTCATCATCCAGAGTAACAGAGATCTCCGAGAGTCCTGACCTGCACATAATCCAGGCAATCAATACACTTGATGAAACAGACAAGATGATCAATTTGCTAAGTTCCAGAGTAAGAGAATGGTACGGATTACACTTTCCAGAGCTTGACAACATGATAGATACCATCAGTGGATACTCAAAAATTGTAATGGCAGGAAAAAGAGAGAACATTACACAGAATACATATCTTGACGCAGGGTTTCCAGAAGAAAAAGCAGAGATGTTGTCACTACTACAAAAAAAGAGCAGAGGTGGCCAGATCTCAGATGAGAATCTTGCAATAGTTCAAAATATTGCAAAACAAATCTTGGATCTTTTCGATCTAAGACAGTCATTAGAACAACACATTGAATCACAGATGCAGTTAATTGCACCAAACGTTTCAGTCATACTAGGTTCCGCAGTTGGAGCCAGAGTTCTTGCCAAGGCAGGAAGTTTGAAAAGACTTGCTTCAATGCCTGCAAGTACCATTCAAGTTCTTGGTGCTGAAAAGGCATTATTTAGAGCGCTCAAGACAGGTGCCCAACCACCAAAACACGGTTTACTATTTCAACATCAACTAGTTCATGCCGCCCCACGATGGCAACGAGGCAAAATTGCAAGGGCAATAGCCGCAAAAGCTGCAATTGGTGCAAGAGTAGATGTCTTTGGAGCGGGAAGAAATGACACATTACTTGAGAAACTCAACATACGAGTTACCGAGATAGGAGTAAAATACAAAGACCAGCCAGAGAGGCCAGCTTTCCAGCCACGCAGAAATGATGAACAGAGAGACAGAAGATTTGGTGGTGGAGAGAGAAGATATGGTGGAGGAGGCAGAGGCGGCGGAGAAAAGAGAAACGACTGGCAAAAGAGCAAGAGAAAAAAGTTTGGAAAACGAAGAAGATAATATTTTTTGGGTAAAAATTGAAGGGGAAAAGAGACTAGCAACCATAAATCTTGTACCCGGAAATCAAGTCTATAGAGAAAAGCTAGTCAAGATAGACGACGAAGAGTTTAGAGCATGGGATCCTTATCGCAGCAAACTTGGCGCGGCCATAATGAATGGTCTTGAAACTTTACCAATTGTAAGAAAATCCAAAGTTCTCTATCTTGGTGTATCCACAGGAACAACTGCAAGTCATGTATCAGATATTGTCGGTCCAAACGGAATTGTTTTTGCAGTAGAACATTCAAGCAGAGTTGCAAGAGATTTTTTGGAAAGAGTAGCGTCGTTTAGATCAAACATTGTTCCAATCTTGCAAGATGCCCGCAGTCCAAAAGAATACTTTTCAGTGTATGGTCCTGTTGATGTTGTCTATGTGGATATCGCACAACCAGACCAGACAGAGATTGCAATACTAAATTGTAAAACATATCTGAAAAAAGGAGGCTATATGATGCTAGTAGTCAAAACAAGAAGTATCGATGTTACAAGAGAGCCTTCGCAAGTTATGCGCTCAGAGGCCAAAAAATTATCTGCAAATTTTGAGATAGTCCAAGAGATAAACCTAGAACCATACGAAGGAGACCATGGCATGATTGTAGCAAAATATCTAGGATGATATGCCTAGCAAGATTTTGACTGGTTTCCAGCTCTTTCTGACAAATACAGGCACATCCCTATTTTGAGAGACCCATTCCTTTATGAACTTCATCGTTTTAGGGTCAGAGGGATATCCGCTTCCCAAGGCATGGTTTTTTCGTAATTTCTCTATCTCCCTGTCTCTATTTACCTTGGCAATGATAGAAGCTGCAGAGACTACTGGATATTTTCTATCAGCATGATGACTAGAGATAATTTTTCCAGTCTTGGCAAGATTGGAAATATATAGACCAAATCGTTTTGGGTTTACATCACATGAATCAACGTATGAAGAATTTGCTTGTAGTTTTTTTATAACTTTGGCCATATAGTTTGCTTCAAGTTGGTTTAACAGATTTTTACTAACACTTTTGTCTATTGTCTTTGGAGGAATTTTTGCAACATGGTATCCTTCTACTAGCGATAATATTTGCTCGTACAACTTTTCTCGCAATTGAGGGCTGAGTTGTTTTGAGTCTTTGACTCCAATTTTTACAAGTTGTTTTATGTTTTTTTGTTCAATAGAGATTCCAGCAATTACAAGTGGACCAAGTACAGAACCACGACCTGCGTCATCTACTCCGCAGACTAGCATATTTGTGATGTTCTACTGTTAGACGTATTAAATCATTTTAGATACATTAGACGATCATTTCAAAAAATAAAGAAAAAAATTACAAATTAGGTACAAGAAAGATCGCCATATTTTCCTTCAAGGCCAGAGGCTCTGGCGACGTTAATGCCAGATTGATCACTTTGTATCATAAGATGGCATACGCCATTCTTGTCAGAGTTATCACGTAGATTATCGGTAAATGCAATTGCTGCAGTTACAGATGAGTCTGGAGAATGAGCCCGTTCAAAGAGAGTATGACCAACCGCTTCAGGTACTGCTATCATCAATATCACCAATATGGCGAATCTATTGATTGATCTTTTGTTCATGATATACCATAGTGACTTACGGTTATAGAGAGGCTGGAAGAGATTATCTCGTAAAATTTCCAATTTGGAAGCAAATGCAATAGGAATACTATCAAATATGACACATTATTTCCGGATCGGAAATTAATATTAGTAACATGGCATGATATTTTTTCATGCTCGATGACATTGACAAGGTCATACTTTCTCACCTAGGAAGAAATGCAAGAGTTTCCTCACAAGAGATAGCCAGTACGCTTCAGGGAATGGGTTTTACAATCACAGATAGG
>JAKEIJ010000111.1 GCA_022545805.1 Nitrosotalea sp.
AGAAGAATGGGGTTGTTATTGGACTAAGTGGCGGTCTTGATTCATCTGTATGTCTGGTGTTGGCAAGCAAAGCCATAAAAAAAGATAGTATATTGGCTCTAATAATGCCCGAGAGAGCAATTACACCAAAAAAAGACATAGACAATGCCCGCTATCTGGCAAATGAATTGAAAATAAATTACAATGAAATTCATTTTGAAAGTGCAAAAACCAGTTTGCTAAATCACATACCTAGGACCAAGTTATCTGGAGGAAACATTTCGGCAAGACTTAGAATGACTTTGTTGTATCACTATGCAGGTCTAAGAAATCTCCTGGTATTGGGAACATCTGATAAGAGCGAACTAATGATTGGCTATTTTACCAAGTTTGGGGACGGAGCAGCTGATCTGCTTCCTATAGGAGGCCTCTACAAGAGTCAAGTAAAATTGTTGGGTAAGGAACTAGGATTACCGAATCGAATTGTCAATCAACCCAGTAGTCCAAGATTATGGAAGGGACATTTAGCAGAAAAACAACTTGGTCTATCATATAATGAAATAGACATCATACTGCAACATTATCTCAATAATGATCTCGGCAACTGTGGTCAAAGTAAGAAAAAAATAAAATTAGTAATGAATATGATGAAAAATTCTCAGCACAAGCGCGAACAAATACCAATTTGTAAACCAGTATAGAACACATTGATCATTCAGCGTAGTTTCCATTATGAATTAAAGTGGTATCTAAGAGTTTGACTTTTATACTGATTAAAACACTTGAATATGGTTGCCAATTTCTACTACTCAGCTAAAATTTCTAGCAATTGCTGGAATGATTTTTGGAATTTACGGTATTGCAGTATTTAGTCAGACTAATTCTCCAATTTTCCTGCTTGCTTCAATTGCAAATTTGGCGTTGGCCGCGTTTTTCTGGTACAAGTATTCAGTCAAAAATAAACCTGCTTTTCCCAAGAAGCGGAAAAACGTATGACATCAACTAAACTAAGGAAGTAATACAATAAGCAGTGCCATGGAAGCAAGTGCCGCAAGCAGTATAATTGTGGCCTTCCACATGCCCTTTGTTGCCTTTTCACCAATGTCCCAAATACCTCCTCCAACGTACGTGTTCTTTATCCTCGAATAACTGTAGACTTTATCAAAATCGGCTGATGGTGTCCAGGAATAATCGTATTTAGGAGTATTCTTTTTTACAGTAATTGATTCATCATAGTTTTTCTTTCCGTTAGAATCTGATAATACTTCATACGCCTCGACTATTTTCATGAATTTTTCTTTGGATCCTGAGTTCTTATTTTTATCTGGATGATATTTCAAAGCGAGGACCCTAAATGATCTTCTTATTTCGTCAACTGAAGCGTTTTTGTTTAACTCAAGAATTCCATAATAATCATCCATATTTTTATTCACAAGTATCGAATAAATAATCATTTCACAGCTTAAAATTAATATCCAACCATGACGCATCCGTGCAATTGTTTCTCACTTTAAAAAATAAACCGATAGCAAGCATCATATAGATGAACTAAACATCATTAGACA
>JAKEIJ010000112.1 GCA_022545805.1 Nitrosotalea sp.
ACCTGATACTACAGAACAAATCTGTAGACTAATGCTTGAATCTGTCTTGAAGACTGTTACGCAGTCTGATGTAATACAAAAAACAGTTCTTGTAAGCAAAGACGAAGATGCATTAAGCATTGGGAGAAAGTTTGGAGCGTCTGGAATCTATGATGAATCTGAACAAGGTGTAAACAGTGCAGTCTTGCTTGCAGACAAGTACTTTGGACAAGAAGGCTTTGATGGTACCATGGTATTTCCACAAGACATACCTCTCATGGAACCCGAAGACATACACACGTTATACCAGATGAAGACATCTGAGAGGTGTGTACTGGTAGTACCGTCGCGAAAATTTGATGGAACAAACGCACTTTTTCGAACTCCTGTTGGAGTTATGGAAACTCATTATGATGAGGACAGCTACAAGATACATCTAAGCACGGCAGAAAAACGAAGTGCAAGCTCTGCATTGGTATTAATTCGGAGAATGATGCTTGATATTGATGATCTTTCTGATCTTAGATTCATCTTGTCATTTTCTGAAACTGATGTTGCAAACGCACTCAAGAAAATACTTGATTCTACAGGTTTTGCTCTGTAGATACTTTTCTTGTTTTTACACGTTCTAAAATCTTGATTGTTGTTGCAATTATTCCTGTACCTACAAGTATTATTTCAAGAGTGTTTGAAAATGGATTTGATGAATCAGTAATTGCGGTACTTTGACCAAGGCTTGAAATGAAAAACAAGTATGAAAACAAAAAGTAGTTTGTGGCCCAGTGGATCAAAATAGCTGGCGCAAGACCATATCTAACATAGACCCATCCAATTATTACTCCTGCCATTGCTGCCTGCGTTACTTTTCCTGGACTCCATGGTGTGCCTGAAATGATATGAGCCACACCGAAAAGCAAACCAATTGTTATGATTAGTACCATTGCCTTTTTGTAATCTGAAATGCCGAGATATTTTGCAGGCCTCCACAACGACTTGAAAAATGTCTTCCATGATGCACTGTGTGAATACATGAGAAATAGTGGCACTCCTATCAATAGAACTCGAAATCCTGTCTCCTCTGTCAGTGGAGATATGCCAAGCTGGAAGAAACGAATAAGATCATTTGTTGAATTGGGAAAGTCAATTTTTATTCCAAACATCTGTTGCACGGAATCAATTATTAAGGAAAATAAAATCAGGATTGAAAACCATGTCATCATGTTTGCCATGGCGTTTCCTCGAAAACTCTGCCATCCTCTTGACATTGTGTTTGAGAGTGTCTTGAGAAGCGATTCGTCTGGACCACAATATGAAATTGTAAACAGTATCAGAAAAATTGTCCAGGCTATGACAAATGCATCACCCATCTCAAAAGAGAATGGTACCTTGTAGCCAATTCCGCCCACAAACAAGTCAAGCCCGTTGATTGGATATTGATAATTGATCTCTTTCCCAATATCCGAGTTGTACATGACATAAAGACCAATTGGAAATGACAGTATCATTACTCCAAATATTACTGATAAAAGTCCAGAATATGGTATGAAAAGAGTTTTTATGATTTTGTCTAATGTTTCCAAACTTGATTTCAATGAACTTCGATACTTGCTTCTGGAAATCCAAGCTTAACAAGCGTTGTCTTTATTGTATCTCTATGATCACCTTGGAGAAATATGTACCCCTCTTTTACAGTGCCACCGCAAGCATATCGCGCCTTGAGTTCTTTTACAACTTTTCCTAAATCATTCATCTTTGGATTTATTCCTTCAATCATTGTCCCTTTCTTTTTGAAACGTCTTTCTTCAATTCTAACAACAATCTGTGTTTGATCTTTTTCAAGTTCGCCACAGGCGCATAAATCATTAGGAAGTCCGCAAGTGTTGCAGATTACCGCCATTCGAAATAAAAAGGTCGTGATCCTCCTATTAAGCCTTGTTTATCCCTCTATGTTTTTTTATTTGATTGTATACATTATTTCTATGTCAAAGGATCTGACAAAAAAAGCAGTTGAAATGTTACTAAGTGGGGCCACACTTGTCAGTGATCCTTGTCCATATTGTAAGGGTGTACGAGTCATGAAAAATGGCAGTGCACTATGTGTCAGCTGTGGAAAAGAAGCAAAAGAAGAAAGAGTAGAATCTGTACTGACAAAACCTGAAAAGACCGGTAACTCTGCTATTGGCAACTTGGATCAAAAATTAAAAGATCTAACAGTCGATCTACAAAACGAGAAGGATTTTGAAAAACAAAAACAGATCTTGCAAACTATGAATGATATACTTGCAATTAAAGAGAAACTTGGGGCACACTAGGCACAAAAAGGTATTTATTTAAAGATCCTTGAAGCAGAAACATTATGAGCAGCAAAAAATCTGCACCACTGCCGGCATCAAGCGCAGGACTGCTAAGATTCTTCGAGGATGAAACAAAGGGTTACAAGTTAAAACCAGAGGTGGTGGTAGCAATACCAGCGTCTTTGATTGGAATTTCGTGGATTCTAAAGTTCTTCTTCTCGCCATGACGGAAAGCTCAGACGACGTATCTCGTATTCACAAGAGGTATACGCTAACAACATTTACTCCAACATCATACTATGTCTCACTTGCAATATCCATTGCAGTTGCATGTGTAATAGTTGCAGTATCGTACATTAATTATTTTAAATCAACTGAAAATCTACCATTTGCAATTGTAGCAATAGTTGCAGCACTTGTGGTAACCCAGTTCTTGGATCCTAAAATTCTGAGGACCGAATATTCAAAATCAATCCACATGTCTGCATTTGGAAATCTTTTGTGGCTTGTAACAATTCTATGCGGAATTCTCGCTGCATATGTATTTTCAAAACCGGCTCTGTTAACAGTCTATATCACAGAAGGAATGCTATTGTTTGCAAGTTTTCGTATTGCAATATTTACATCAGTACTTGGCGCCAAGCTAAAGACTGCATGGATTGTATGCCTACTACAGCCTCTTACAATGTTTCTTGCATTTGTACCGACAAGCATGTGGGTTCCAATGCTGTCTGACCCAAGAGCCATCGAATACGGTATAGTATTTTGTGTTCTTGGAAGCATCTGGACATTGTTAAGTGATAGAATTGCAGGAAGCGGAAAATTATCAAGCACACATGCATTCTTGCAAGCC
>JAKEIJ010000113.1 GCA_022545805.1 Nitrosotalea sp.
CAAATCTTGATCCCCTTTGATTATTCCTTCTCTTACAAGCTTGTCACGTTTTTTTGTATAATCTGCTTCGTTCGTTGCAAGAAAATATCCCTTGCCGCCTGCTGCTCCATGTCTTTTTGCAATTGTTAATCCATTGATATCGCTTGGACCGTGTAATGATCTCGGTATTTTTAATTTAGATTCTACCATGAGTTTTTCTTTCATGTTTCTGTCTGACTCCCATCTTAGAATCCACTTGTTTCCAAAAATTGGCGTCTTGATGGATTCAATCTCTGATGAGCTCATCTGAGCGATGAGGGTTCCATGAGGTATGATCACTGCATTATTTTCTTTGAGTATGTTTGAACATTTTTGGTCCAATACTTCTTTGAAGGAATCAACAAGAACATACTCGTCTATGAATTGAAATCTTCGATAAAGACTCTCGCGCTTTTTTTCACATACTAGAATGGTCTTGAAACCTTCGTCTTTTGCTCCTTTGAGTACCTGAAGAGCACAGTGAGAACCTAGGGTGGCAATCGAATTCATGTTATCACCTCTATTTTTGGGGTTTATGAAAGTTCCATGGGTCTGCTTGAGATAAAAGCAAATACATCGTCGATCAAATCCATGGAAAGATCGTTTTTATGTTCGTTAGGAATATTTTTCATCAAAAAGTCTATGACTGACTGGTTTTGAGGAATCTTTCCTTCTCCGGCCATCTGAGAATAAAGTGAAACCAAGTGTGAAGTAATTATAATTGTTTTTTCACGACTTGAAAGCGTCATGTGAATAAATCACATTCTTTTTAATTTAGAGGTTTGCAGTTTATCTGTCCCATATCACTAGTTGATTTTTTCAATCATGTCTGTTCGTAACTGACCACATGCTGCAGAGATTTCTACTCCCTTTTCAACACGTACTGTGCAATTTACATCTCCATTACGAAGTATCTGTTGAAATGCCAATACTTTTTTTCTAGCAGGGCGTTGGAATCCTCCCGCCGTGGGATTCATAGGAATTAGGTTCACGTGAGCCCCATTGCCTTTCAAAACACGTGCCAATTCGGATGCCACCTTGGTGGAATCATTAATGTCATCAATTAATGCATATTCAAAAGTCACACGACGGCCAGTTTTTTTGAAATAACGTTTTGCTGCCATGATTAAATCACCAACTGAGTGTGGTCCTGCAGTCGGCACTAGCTTTTTGCGCAGTTCATCATTTGGTGCATGAAGTGAGATGGCAAGCTTGACTTGAAGATCTTCATTTGCAAGTCTGTCTATTCCTGGTATGATGCCAACAGTAGAGATTGTAATACTTCGTTGTCCTAGTCCAAATGCACGTGGATGTGTTAGAAGTCTTACAGCTCGAATCATCTCGTCATAATTTGCAAGAGGCTCTCCCATTCCCATGAATACAAGATTGGTTACATGTTCTCCTCTTTGGTGTAAAATTCTTGCAAAATGCAGTACTTGGGATACAATCTTTTCAGCTTGGAGATTTTTTTCAAAACCCATCTGACCTGTTGCACAAAAGACACAGCCCATTGGACAACCAACTTGGGTTGAAACGCAAACTGTTGACCTTGGATGACCCCTGTCTTGTGACTTGCTGTATTGCATGAGAACAGTTTCGATGAGTGTTTTATCATAAAATTTTAAAAGTAGCTTTGTAGTGTGACCGTCTTTGCTTACAACTCTATGAACTTCATCTTCCGAACCTATGGTATATCCTGCAGTGACAAGTGCATCACGTAACGAAGCTGGAATCTGATGCAAATCTGACATTTTTCTTGGAGATTCATGATATAGTGCACGGAGCAGCTGCCCTGACCTGTACCGTGGATGGCCTAACTTGACCACAAGATCATCCATCTCCTCTGGCAAAACCCGATAAAGATCAATCATCTTTAGATGTATTCTAATTTGCCTGCTGAAAATATGACTCTTGTGTAATTTTTAGCTGTTCTTGTGCTTGCTTTTAGATGGTAACACAAATTAACACTAACAAAAAGACATTTGATGAAAACATGATAGGTACAGAATTGGGAGACTGGCGTAGAACTATCTATTCCAATCAACTTGATCCATCTATGGATGGAAAAGAAGTTACTGTAATGGGATGGATCTCAAGCGTAAGGGATCATGGAAATCTAGTGTTTGTATTACTAAATGACAAGGAAGGACAGATGCAAATTACTGCCAAGGCAGGAGTCTGTCCAGATGAAATAAAAGACAGCTTAGTAAAACTAAAGGAACAATCAACTATTGCAGTAAAGGGCACGATAAAACCGTCAGCAAAAGCACCACGCGGAGTTGAAATCTCTCCAAGTGAATTACGTGTATTTTCAGTTGTTGAAAAAATTGCACCATTTCAGTGGCAAACAAAAACAGTTCCAAATATTGATACAAGACTAGAACTGCGAGCAATTGACCTTCGCAGAAATATCTTGCAGCATGTCTTTAAGATGCGAAGTCTAGTCCTAAAATCAATTCGTGATTATCTGTACGAGAAAGAATTTCTGGAAGTAAACACACCAAAGATGATTGCCACTGCAACAGAAGGTGGAGCCGCACTCTTTCCAATATTTTATTACAACAAGGAAGCATTTCTTGCACAGAGTCCTCAGCTTTACAAGGAACAACTTACTCTAAGCTTTGAGAAAATTTTTGAGATTGCTCCGATATTTAGAGCCGAAGCATCACGAACTAACAGACATCTTTCTGAGGCAATCTCAATAGATCTGGAAGAGGCTTTTTCAGATTATAATGACATCATGTCCCATGTTGAAAACATAATAAAAAAATCTATCAAAACTGTAAAAGAGTATTGTGAATCAACAAAATCTGTAGATTACAAAATTCCGGAAATACCTGACAAGATCCCACAGTACACGTATACCGAATTAGTAGACAAGATGCAAAAAGCTGGCGCTACAACAAAATGGGGAGATGACTTGTATCCATCGCAATTAAAGAAGATAAATCTGAGTGGATTTTATTTCATAAAAGATTGGCCACTTGCTCCAAAACCATTCTATGTAAAGGCCAAAAATGATGACCAAAAAATATCTGAATCGTTTGATCTCATGTTTGGAGACTTGGAGTTGTCATCTGGAAGTACAAGAATTGAAAAACGACTGGAGCTAGAAGAGAAAATGAAGAACAAGGGCTTCAAGCTTGATGCATTTGACTACCACTTGCGTGTATTTGATTACGGAGTTCCACCACACGCTGGGTGCGGTATAGGTCTTGAGAGATTAATGATGGCTCTTACTGGTACTGAAAACATTAGGGATGCTACCTTTTATCCACGTGATGTAGATAGACTTACACCATAGGTGAAGTGGAATGGTGGAAAGAAAAGAGATTGAACACCTCGGAGATTTGGTAAAAGTTGATCTACGCGAGCCAGAAAAATACATCAAGCAGGTAGAACAGATTCTAAACTATTTTGATAATCTTGACAAGGTGGAATTTCACTCCGATGACACATTACGAACACAAGTTACAAGTGAAGGTCTTAGAGATGATGTCCACAAACCATATGGGGATTCATTAATTGAACATCTCAAAAAAGATCAAAATAACTTCATTCGTGCGCCAAAAATGGTTTAAATGAATCTGGGAATATCTGCCGTAGAATTTGTAGCCCAGGCAAAGGATGGTGCCATATCTGTTGAAGAGTTTGTTGCAAAAACCCTAGATCGTATAAAAAAAGTAGACGAAAAGATTCATGCTTTCATTACTGTCGATACGCAAAATGCACTTGACAAGGCAAAGGAAATTGACAAAAAAATAAAATCTAAGGATAAAGTCAGTTCTTGTTTTGGAATGCCAATATCAATCAAAGATAACATTTGCACTGCTGGAATAAAGACAACATGCGCCTCAAAAATGCTTGAGGATTTCGTTGCACCATACGATGCAACTGTTACATCTAGGCTGAAATCTGAGGATGCAATAATAATTGGTAAAGCAAACCTTGATGAATTTGCCATGGGCTCTACCACTGAGTTTAGCTATTTTGGCCCAACTCGAAACCCCTGGAATCCTGAATATGTTCCAGGTGGTTCATCTGGTGGTAGTGGTGCATCAGTAGCTGCACTTGAGTGTCTTGCATCACTTGGCTCTGATACTGGAGGCTCGGTTCGAAGTCCTGCTAGTTTTTGTTCTGTTGTTGGACTGAAACCAACATATGGTTTGATAAGCAGATACGGACTAGTCTCTTATGCAAACAGCATAGAACAGGTGGGTCCAATAGCAAAAACAGTAGAAGATGTAGCATTTTTACTAAATATTGTATCAGGTTATGACCCGCATGACAACACTACTGTACACACTGGACAGGTTGATTATGTCAAGGATCTAAAGAGTGGAATCCAGGGAAAAAAAATCGGAATAATTTCACAGATGGTTGGGGATGGAATAGACAAGGAGGTAGCATCTGCAACAAATACTGCAATATCAAAACTACAGAATTTGGGGGCAGAATGCATTCCGATATCTCTTGATGCAGTAGAGCATTCTGTTGCAGCATACTATACAATAGCTGCTGCAGAGGCAAGCAGCAACCTTGCAAGGTACGACAATCTACGGTATGGATTTGATTTTAACACCGAAGGGTATGAGTTCAAAGCATTTGTTTCAAAGGCACGAAGCAACTTTGGGCCTGAGGTAACACGAAGAATGCTTCTTGGAGCATTTGTCTTGTCTGCTGGATATTATGGAAAATATTATCTCAAGGCACAAAAAGTTAGGACAATGATAAAGGCACAACTTGATGGGGCATTCAAGAAGGTTGACTATTTGGTATCACCAACAATGCCGATTTTGCCATTCAAGATTGGAGAAAAAATCGATGACCCGCTCAAACTCTATCTTACTGATATTAATACAGTCACTGCAAACTTATCTGGAATCCCTGCCATTTCAGTTCCATTTTCAATGTCAAGCTCTGGATTGCCAATTGGTATTCAACTATTTGCAAATTCATTTAAGGAAAAAGAATTACTTCAAGCCGCTCACGCATTGCAAGAAACTACACATCTTCCGGAGATTACACTATGACAAAAATAGGATTAGAGATTCACTGTCAGCTTACAAAACTTGCTAGCAAATTATTTTGTTCATGCAGGGCAGAATATAGAAATCTTGAACCAAACTCTAACATCTGTCCTGTCTGTGCAGGCCTTCCAGGATCACTTCCTTTGCTAAATAAAAAAGCGGTAGAAAAAGCTACAATGATTTCCCTTGCATTGGGTTGTACGATCCCAGAAAAAATTGGATTTTTCAGGAAAAATTATTTCTATCCCGACTTGCCAAAAAACTTTCAGATTACCCAGTACAATGCATATGGTCCTACGAGCATTGGTTCTGATGGAAAAATCGAGATTGAAGGAAAAACTATACGAATCCGAAGAATACAACTAGAAGAAGATCCGGGCAGGCTAGTCTATGAAGGAACTTCTGAGAAGACCATGATTACATTGGTTGATTACAACAGGGCAGGTACCCCACTTGTTGAAATTGTAACAGAGCCAGACTTTGAGACACCAAAACAGGTACGTGTCTTCTTGAATGTACTTGCAGATCTTGTCGAAAACATTGGGGTCTCTGATCCTTATCTTGAGGGAGCCATGAGAGTGGATGGTAACATTTCAGAGGGTGACGGCAATAGAGTCGAGATAAAAAACGTAGGCTCCTTTAGGGATATTGAAAAGGCATTACATTTTGAAATTACCAGGCAACAAAGCCTTGTTGAAAGAGGTATCACAGTACTTGCCGAAACAAGACACTGGGATGATGCAAGAAGAATTACAGTCTCTTCTCGTTCAAAAGAAGAGGAACAGGACTATCGATACTTGCCGGAAGCAGACATCCCTATTGTTTTGATTGGACAAAATTCCATTGAGCAAATAAAAACACAAATGCCTGAAAGCATTATTGCAAGAAAGGAAAGATATGTCAAAAAGTATGGCTTACCTGCACAAGTAGCTGATGTCTTGTCGTCTGACAAATTCTATTCTGACCTATTTGACAAGGCACATAATGAGAAAAATGTCAAAGAAGTATCAAATATCATAACAACTGATCTAATGGGCTTTGCAGATACCAGGGAAAAGAAACTTGAATTAAAAATCACCCCAAAACACATCTCTGACCTTGCTGATTACATCATGGCAAGCAAATTGACAAGAAATTCTGGAAAGACTGCATTACAGGAAATGGTAAAGACCGGAAAATCGCTTTCTGATGTAATGTCTAGCCTTGACTTGGGGCACGTCAGTGATGCAGGTTCGATTGAAAAGATAATCGACGAGGTGTTCAAGGAAGAAGAAAAAGCTGTTGCAGAGGCAAAACAAAATCCAGATACTATCAACTATCTAGTTGGCAAAGTCATGAAAAAGACAAAAGGCAAGGCTGACCCTGCAACAACTCTTGACATTCTAAGAAAAAAACTCTCAACGTAAAAATTCTGATATTTTCCCTTACATCTTGCCAAACTCATCTTCATCAGAGTATGCACGCTCTGCGTGTTCTTCGATGTCCAAGCCGGCTTCTTCGACTTTGGCTGATACTCTCACTCCGATTAGCTTGTCTATTACCTTCATGATGGCAAATGTTCCAAAGAATCCCATTACTCCTGCTACTCCAACACCCATGGCTTGGATGAGTAATTGTTGAGGATGTCCGAATAGGAGTCCGTTTGGACCACTTGGATTGACTAACGTACTTGCAAATATTCCAATTCCCAATGAACCTATTATTCCAGCTACGCCGTGAACTGAGCTTACGTCTAATGCATCATCTATCTTGAGATGTTCCTTGAAGAACAAGACTGCAAGATATGATCCTATTCCAATTGCTATTCCTAACACGAAGGCATGTTCGACACTTATGTAGCCAGAAGCTGGGGTAATTCCTGCAAGTCCTGCTATTGCTCCATTGATTGCAGCAATTACACTTGGCTTACCTGTTCGCATCCATGATAGTCCCACCCAAATTAATGCAGATATTGATGATGCGATATGAGTATTGATAATTGTGTTACCTGCTAGACTTCCAGATGCAAGTGCACTACCTGCATTGAATCCGAACCATCCTAACCAAAGTAGTGATGATCCTAAAACTGCGATTGGAATACTATGAGGAATCATGATAGATGGACCGTAGTTGAGTCTTCTTCCAAGGACTAGGGCAGCTGCTAGTGCACCCATGCCTGCACTGGTGTGAATTACAATGCCTCCTGCAAAATCTACTACACCCATTTGGCCCAGCCATCCTCCTCCCCATATCCAATGAACTAGAGGATAATAGATCAGTCCACTCCATGCTACAATGAAAATGACATATGCACTAAATTTCATTCTCTCTGCAATTGCACCTGTTAATAGCAGAGGTGTAATTACTGCAAACATCATCTGGAATTTTGCAAATAAGACTCCTGGGATTGTAGGAGCATAATGCAGCCCTGAATCATATGGGACATTTTTGAGGAATGTCCAGTCCATATTCCCAGTAAGACCCATTCCAGTATCAGGTCCAAATGATAAACTAAATCCAAATGTAAACCACATGACGCTGAGAATTGCTAACCCAAAGAAGATTTGCATGAAAATTGAGACTGTATTTTTTCGTCGTAATAATCCTGCTTCAAATAATCCCAAAGCTGGGATCATTAATAGAACCAGACTGGACGCTATGAGCATCCATGCTGTGTCTCCTGTGTCAATTGGCAAGATTTCTTTCTTAGAAAAGATACGGTATAAAAAAATTTGTTTTTTCTTGGTCTAGATGGATCTGAAAATTATTCCATAAGATTTTTTAATATGGGATTTCATTTCCTTGCATCTTGCTAAAGATTGAAGTAATACTCCCAGAGAATGAAATAAAATCAATTAGTGATGCACTAAAAAAAATTGACGTAGGTGGAATTACTGCGTACAAGGGATGGGGAAGAGGAAAAACAATTGCAAAAGAGATTCATGCGTCCAAGGGAACAGAGGTCTTTACTCCTGAATTTGGAGAACGATTTATAATAGAAATAGTAGTTGCCGACGAAAAGAAAAATGACATAATTGCAGCCATTAGAAAATCATCTAAATTCGGAAAAATATTTGTCAGCACAATATCTGAGGCATATGATATCCAAACTCCAAAGAAAGATGAACAGGCAATCTGAGTTTAGAAAATATTATCTAGTATACCATGCGACAAGATTTACATGATTCGCATCGATGCAATTGTTCCACAAAATGATATTCGTGCTATTAGTGATGCACTAAAAAAAATCAATGTAGGAGGAATAACCATCATGAAGGTACGTGGAAGGGGTAAAACAGTGGGGCCTGCACTTCATTCTGGAAAAGGTACAGAAACATTCATTCCTGAATTCACGGACAAGTTTATTGTAACTGTAATTGTTGAAGAAAAAGACGAGAACGAAGTGGTAAATATAATTCGTGGTCATACGAAAATAGGCAAAATTTTCATGTACAAACTTTCTCGTGCAGTAGATATTGCTACTGGCGCAGAAAATGAAAAGGCCATTTAAATTTCAGCTAACTCTATTACTTTTATTACATTTAGTTACTTGATTTGTCCGTAGTCTGGCGGAAACATTCTAAAAGATACTCTTAGAAGCAACATCACGCAAGTGTAAATGGTGAATATATGAATTGAAACAAAGATTTTGTACTTGTACATGCGGATGCACCAGAAACATAGCTAGTGCGTATTACAGTAAGTGTATCTTCTGCACACTAAATGATCATAAAAAATAATTTTTCGTAATTTTATATCTTAAAGGTTGGTCGCATCTTTGCAAATGTGACTATGATTGTAATTGATATTGCAAATATTGAAACAGATAATGGACCAAATTCTGGAATCGCGGGGATTGTACTATTTGTATGATTTTGTACTGGCGTAGAGCCTAATGTGAACTCAAATGTGGTTTTGGCAGTTTTATCTGGTCCGCCATATGTTACATCTATCTCGTAAACACCTGCACTCTTCCAAGTACTTCCTCCTGCCACTGCCTGAGCAGAATATGTTCCGTCTGTACCGGGACTGGTTTGTGTAATGTATGCTGGGTTATGTGAACTGTCCATGATTATTACTGATATGGGCACGTGAAGCTGGTCTGCTACCTTGCCTGATATGTTGATCGTATCGCCATCTGCGTATGATGTTTTATCCGTTGATACTGTAATGGCAGTTTGTGCAGATGCAGTCAAAAATGAAACCGTCAAAAGTGTAATTGCCAAAATGAATATTATTGAATTTAATGTCAATACGATTATCTTCATTATTTGATATTTAAGATTTCATTCTTTTTGATACTCATTACAATGGTTTGCGTCTTTTTAGATCTACCAAACTCGTGATAAAACATGTTTGTTCATTTGATTAGTAGACTACATTCTGTGTAGACAGAGTCATCTTAAAATAGAATATTATTTGGAGGACTAGTATGCAGGGATCAAATGCACTTGACAATTATGATACAAAAAAAGCAGAAAAATCACTAAAGATGCTATTTTCTGATAAGAGCAACGAATTTCGAGAACTAGCACATGGTATTGGGTACCCTACCTCAAATAGTGGTTGGGAACATATTATTTTGAATTTTTGTCTTGATTTTGATGATTGTTTCAAGGCATGGTCAAGCAAAGATGTTAGTGCTGATCATATGCAGGTACACAAATGCAATACCATGATGAGGCAAATTGGTGTTGGCAAATCCAACATGACTGAAGTTACACATCTTGAAAACATTGCATACCGAATTGCAGAAGATTTCAAAGCGATTTACAAGAGAATAGAATGATTCTCGGTAAAACACCGGAAAAATATCAGCTGATATTTCTTAAAATGTTAAAGTTTATCCTTCCGAGGCAGATTTTCCACCATCTACATTAAGAATTATGCCTGAAATCCATTTTGCGTCATCTGATGCAAGATATACTGCAGCATTTGCCACGTCTTCTGGTTGACCTATTCTGTTCAATGGTTGTCTGTCTTCTAGAATTTTTCTTGCTTCTGGATAGTCAAGATATGATTTTATCATTCCAGCATTGACAATTCCTGGGTTGATACAGTTACAACGGATATTTTTTCTTGCATATTCTACTGCTAGTCCCTTTGTGAACATGTTTATCGCAGCTTTTGTTGTACAGTATGCGGTCAAGTGAACTTTGGGTATTGCTCTCTCGGCTGAAATTGATCCTATGTTTATTATGTTCCCACCGTTTTCGTTCTCAAGCATTTTGATTATTGCTAATTTTGTTATCCTAAATGTGCCAAACAAATTGATGTCTATTAGAGAGTTCAAATCTTTGTCCTGCATCTCGTGAAAATGTATTGGATCAGTAATTGTTCCTGCATTATTTACTAGAATGTCAATTCTTCCATAATGATCAACTATCTGATTTACAGTTTGAATAACTTGGGCTTCATTTGTAAGGTCGCATGCAATTGCAACTGTCTTTGCAGCATAATCTGGAATTGATTTTCTTACCTGTTCTAGTTTATTCATATGTCTTCCAAGTAAGACCACCTTTGCTCCCTCTGATACAAATTTTTTGGATATCTCTAATCCGATATCACTTGAGGCCCCTGTAACGACTGCTATCCTGTCTTTTAATCGCACATAGGGTATTCGTGATTATACTATATGAATAATAACTGTGAATTTCATATACTGGTTTATTTTTTAGCCAGTTTCTGAATCTCTTGCGTTACTAGTGGCAAAAATGCCCCTACATCAGTCACTATTCCTAGTGCTTGCCAAGTTCCTCTATCCATGAGTTTTGTTACGGTTGGCTGGCTGATATCTACTACAATTACTTTGACATCAGCTGGCAGCATGTTGCCAGTTGCAATAGAGTGAAGCATTGTTGAAACCATGATGACAAGTTTTGCATCCTTGACAATCTCTTTGTATTTTCTTTGTGCAACTGTCATGTCGGTAATTACATCTGGCAGTGGGCCGTCATCTCGAAGAGAGCCTGCTAGAATAAACGGTACCTTGTTTTTTACACACTCGTACATTATGCCTTTTTTCAATACTTTCTTTTCAACCATCTTAGGAATTGAGCCAGCTTTGAAGACTGAATTTATTGCTTGCATGTGATTTCTGTGTCCTCTTACTGCGAGTGTACCGTCTTGTACATTCATTCCGAGTGATGTACCAAGAGTTGAATATTCAATATCGTGAACAGCAAGAGCATTCCCTGCAAGGACTGCATTGATAAATCCAAGTCTTATCAGTAATGAAATTGAATCAGATGCTCCAGTGTGAACTATTGCAGGTCCACCAACTAGAACAATTTTTCCACCTGATTTTTTTATCCTGTAGATGTCTTCTGCAACTTTTCTAGCGATATGCTGTGTTGGTCTCTCACTTGAACTTCCACTGCTCATGAATTGGAATAGGTTGACTCCCTCTCTTGGTCTCTCAGGTGGAGTTACACGTATTCCCTTTTCTCCTACAATTATCTTGTCCCCTTTTTTGATGTCTCGAATTGGAGTGCAAAATGCACGGCTGTCTTTTAATGTGATGCATTTATCCATCATCATGTTTTCTACTCGAATCCATTTTCCTTTGTAGAAAATTTCGGTGTGATTGTTTGTAGTACTGTAAAAATCATCTGGCATTACCATGTCTTTTTGAGCTTGTTTTAGTGAGATCTCTTGCTGGATCTTCGATGTGGCTCCCTCTCGATATACTGCTTCTAAAATTTTATCAAGGTGTTCTTGTGAATGGCCCTGAATTGCAAGTTTTGCATGGCTCTCATCTTTTTTGTGTTTTCCAACCTTGAATTCTTGAACTTGAAATTCTCCTTTTAAATCCATTATGACGTCAAAAATCTTGGTCAGTATCATGGAATCAATAAGGTGACCACGAACCTCTATGTCATGGGAAAACTTCTTTGCCATTTCCTGAATTGAGTGGATTGTACTAATTTAATCTTGATGTTAATCTGACATCATACAGGGAGGACCACATCGCCACTGTGTTCTGTCATGTTATCTTTTTTTAGTCTTGTAATTATGGCATCTTTGCGTTCTACATCAAGGCCTCTGACAAGGGCTTTTGAAATTCCGTTTTTATCACAAATTACAATCATGTATCCTGCGGAATCTGACAAAACATATCCTCCTGCGTCATCCAAAACCGCATAGAAGTTTTCTTGGCCTACTGGTTCCCATACATTTGATTTGTTGTCGCGTAGAGCAAGTGCCGGCATTGCTTGATCATTGCATAAAGTATTGAGATATTCACGGGCTTCTTTGACTCGTTTTTCACCAATCTTAAGTGCCACAAAATATTGCATGATTAAAAAACTAATTCTTGTTATTTATACGATAGTGTTCCAAGTATATCTAACAATTCTTTTGACTTGATCTCTTTTTTTGCTGAATCTATGAACATGCCAAGTTTTTCATTTGAAAAACCTTCTGATGAATATTTTACTGCTTGAATCGCCATTTCGAACTTGTCAATGTCATGTAGTAATACAGATTCCTTTGTGTTTGCTTGTATGAATTCATTCCATATCTCAGAATATTTTATTGCGATATCTTCTGGTAGTTTTGCAAAAATTTCTTTTATTGCTTCATCTTCAGCTGTTTTCTTATTCTCTTTAGAAATTTCTTCTGGCATAAAATCTCCAGTCAAAGATTCTGCCAAATCATGAAGAAGTGCCATCTTGAGAATTTTTTCGGTATCTAGGTTGTGTACATCTGAGAAAACCATTGACATAAGTGCAGTTCCATACGTATGATCTGCCACCGATTCAGGACGTTCTATGCCTATCTTGTTCTTCCAACCCATACGTGGTACTTTTTTTAGCTCTGTTGCAAGATAGAAAAAGTCAAACAGCATTTGTATGTCTTATTCTGCTCTGCCTGTTTTAATCTTTGAGTATGTCAAAAAATCACAAAATTAGTCCTATTTGTAAATAAGATTAAAATTCTAACAGTCTCACAAATAAACATCTTTGAAAATCTATACCAAAACTGGTGATGATGGAACTACAGGATTGATTGGTAACAAACGTGTAAAAAAATCAAACCAGCGAATTGCATCGTATGGTATGGTCGATGAGCTAAATGCGTCTATTGGGATAGTATTATCATCAAAATTAGAAAAAGACATACGTGATCTTCTTACAAAAATCCAAAATGATCTTTTTGTGGTGGGTGCGGACCTTGCAAATCCAGACCTGAAAAATAAATCCAATCGAGTTACGTCCGAGATGACTACACATCTTGAAAAAGAAATAGACCGTCTGGAAGAAAAGCTAGACTCTATAACATATTTTATATTGCCTGGTGGAGATTTAGTTGCTTCACAGATCCATCTGGCGAGAGCAATATGTAGAAGAGCAGAAACAAACATGGTAAGTTTGTCAGAAATTGAAACAATCAACGATTTGTGTTTAATCTACATGAATCGATTATCTGATCTTCTTTTTGTCGTAGCAAGAACAATAAACAAAAGAAAAAAAATTTCGGATGTTGCGTGGAAAAAGTAAGAGACACACTTTAATTCCCCAATAATTGGATATTGGAATGTGCCGCCGTAGCTCAGCCCGGGAGAGCACTCGGCTGAAGACCGAGCTGTCGCATGTTCAAGTCTTGCCGGCGGCACCTCTAAGTTATGTTTGAGAATCTTATCGTATTTTTGATATTTTATGTATGAAAAATTCAGTCATTTGGGCCTAACTTTAATGAGATATCTTAC
>JAKEIJ010000114.1 GCA_022545805.1 Nitrosotalea sp.
AACATTTTGGCATTTAGAGTAGTATGTGCATGTAATAGATCCTTTTTGAAATAAATCTTGAGAATAAAATAAGTCAACAATAAATTAATCAAAGTCGGTATTGCAAGAATTTTTATAAAATTTACAAGAGGTAATGATATACCACTTTGAAGTGCAATTATGAGATTTTGAGGATTTCCGATAGGCGTCATTACACTACCTACTGTAACACCAAAAGCAAGTGCAATTAGGAGAACATTTGGTCTCATTTCAAGATGTTTTGAGATGTAGATGACAAGTGGTATTCCAACCAGAGCTATTGCATCATTTACAAGAAATGCAGAAAGTAATCCCATTCCAACTACAAACATCATAAGTAACGAATTGGGAGTCTTTGACTTTGATAGCATTTTGATGGCAAATAGTCTTAGCATACCTGATTTTTCTAGCGCAGAAACTATACTGAACATTCCAAAAAGAAACATTATGACATCAAGCTGAATTGATTTTATGGCATTCTCTAACCCTATTACCTGGAATGCAAGCATCAGGGTTGCCCCGATTAACATGGCAGCCCAGATTGGAACCTTAAACCGAATTCGTCCTACAATGAGGATGTAAATAATTGCAAAGATTACTAATGCAATGTATTCTTTCAATAACAAGCTAGAAATCTATCTAATTTTATTTCTTGTTGATTCTTGTACTAGTTTAGAAATTATAGCTATCTTTTAGCTCAATTGTATTGTTTATAGCCAGTGGGGAATTTGCAAGAACCCTTCGATACCTTCTTTCTTTAATATCTTCAACAATGCATTTGCCTGAGGAGTAGATAAGACTGGCTTGTGAAAATGATTGTCAGTTGATATTCTTGGACATGCTACTTGGATAAAAGCATCAATTCCCTTGAGATTGCGCAGTCTGTCGTCTGAAATTTCTGTTATAGCAAATAACTGAACCTTCTTTCCAACGCCCTCCAACTCCTTTTTGAACTTGAGCGCAGTAACTTTTGAAAATTGTCCTTCTTTTAGTCCAATGATTATTCCAAACGTCTCTGCCTCTGCAGCCTTGTAAATTGTCAGTATTGCTTTCTTCTGTAACGTTCTTGCAAATTCAGTGACCTCTCTTACTTCATTAAAGTATGGATCAAGCACGTATGTTGGTATGTTGGTTGACAGTGCTATTCCAGCAGCATGAAAATTGCTCTGACCCAAGAATACGTTTGCCTCAACCATGTCTTTGGTCTCCGTAACAGGATAGAATTCACACCCAAACACCTGACCATCATTTAGCTGACCCTTGCCCTTTCCAATCTTTACTGTAATCCCATTTTCTTCCAGTATTTTTCTTACTTTGTCAATTTCGTGCAAGTGTTGACTATCTGTAACTAACGAAACTGTTCTTTCCTTGATCTCTACCGCACATTTTTTTGCAATATTTTCAAATGAAATGTCATCAAAGGCATCAATGAGAATTATACTGTCACCAAAACTCGTTGAATTGATGGTGTGACCTATGTGAAACAAAATTTCCGCTCCTAGTACCTTCGCTCCATTTGAGTTGAGATCACAAGTGCCAAAACAGCTATCTGCTAATACATATGCAGGAATTCCAAATCTTGACATAATCCTTGAAGCAGTGTCCTGGATCTTTGGTATTATTCCATCAGGACCGTTTAATGCCACTGAAACGGGTTTTCTTTTTTCTATCTCCTCGAAAATCTTTTTCTCATCTATTACTATCAATCGTTATCGACAATTGTTTTTTTAATTTAAATCAAACGAACTGCCACAATATTTAATATCGTACATTTGAAAGACCAAATGAATGCCTATTGCCTTTGTACTGATAAATGCTGAATTAGGAGCAGAAAACGAACTGCTAAACCAGCTAAAAAACATGGCAAGCGTAAAGTACGTCTATGTTCTGTATGGTGCCTATGATCTGGTGGTAAAGGTAGAGGCTCCAGATAATGAGACGCTAAAGAAAACAATCTCAAACAGCATAAGGCAACTCAAAAATGTACGTTCTACTCTTACCATGACTGTAATCGAATGAAAGAAACGCCTGTTCTTCATATTGGCTTTGATGATACTGATTCCCGAAAAGGAATGTGTACCACTTTTCTTGCATACAAAGTAGTAGAATATCTAAAAAAAGAGAAAGTAAAATTCATTGATTATCCGTATCTGATTCGATTTAATCCCAATGTACCGTGGAAAACTAGGGGAAACGGTGCGGTTGCATTAAAAATTAAGACTCAAAAACCCAAGTTGATTAAAAAAAACATTATCAAATACATCAAAAAGTATTCTGCAGTAAATGATGGTGCAAATCCCGGGTTAGTCTTTTATGAACACAAAGACATTCCAGAAGATTTTGCTAAATTTGGAAAGATGGCTCTATACAGACTAGTGGGAAGAAATGAAGTAAAAAAATTCATTCAAAACAATGGGATTGAAACATATCATCTTGGTAATGGTCAGGGGTTGATAGGTGCAATAGGGGCAATAGGGTATGACTTTAGGGATCACACATTTGAGCTAATCTCATACCGAGATAAGGAAAATCTTGGTAAAAAGAGAGAAATTATCAAAGATAGTGTAAAAAAAATGCAACAGCTCACATTCCCAAAAACATTCAACAGTTTTGACGAATCAAAGAATCGTATACTGATTGCACCGCATGGTCCTGATCCAGTGCTATTTGGTGTACGTGGAGAAGATCCTGATGCTGTAATAAAAGGCGCATCTCTTGTCAAATCAACCGAAAAATTCTGTGGATACATGGTATTTCGCTCAAATCAAGGTACAGGTGATCACCTACAAAATGAGCTTGATGTTGAAAATCTAAAACCATTTTCTTCTGGTTATGTAACTGGAAAGATCTCTAAAAAGCCTCAAACAATTCTTGGTGGCCATGTATTTTTTTCCATATCTAAGAATGGAACCACAGTAAAATGTGCTGTATACAAACCAACCAAACTTGCTGCTATTGCAGAAAAAATGGTGGAAGGAGATTTAGTAAAAATTGGAGGTGGTGTAAGAAAATCTTCAAAAAAACACAAACAAGTTCTAAATGTGGAATTTCTTGAGATACTTGATCTTAAAAAACACGTGGTTATGGTAAATCCAATTTGTAAAAGATGTGACAAGCATATGAAATCAAAGGGAAAAAACCAGGGATATCAATGCTCAAAGTGTGGAAATACCAGCATGACAAAAATCAGACAAGAAATCCCTAGGCAGATAAAAAAACAATTCTACTTGCCAGTGGTCTCTGCACATAGGCATCTTACACGTCCAATGCAAAGAATTGGTAAAATTAACACCAAGATAGAATTTAACAATTCAAAAAGATGGTTTTCTAAAGCAAACTAGAGTTGTCTTGAAGATAGCGGGGAGTAGATTTGAACTACTGACTTGCGGGTATCTCATCAGTATTGATTATGAGCCCGCCGGGATGACTTAGCCCCTTAGTCTGACTTCCCCACCCCGCTAAGTGGAGAAAAGCCTCAAGGGTGATATATACTCTTTAAAAGAATTTAGAAATAATTAATAGGATTTCTAAAGTCTCAGTCCTGTGGATAAAAAAACTAGAATATTGGCAATAGTAGCTGCAGTTGCAGCTTCAATCTTAATTATCACATCACCATCAGGTTCTATCGTAATTCCAAAACCCACTACTACAAGTTCTGCAGGAACTGATGCAGTACAAGTTGTTGCAACAAATTTACAAAAACCATGGGCATTAACATTTGGTGATGGCAAAATCTTTTTGACTGAAAAAGTTGGGAGGCTCAGAGTTATAGATAGCGGTATACTTGTTAACGAATCTGTTGCTGATTTTCGAGTCGCTGATATTTCAGACGCAGGTCTTCTTGGAGTAACAACACATCCAGATTTTGTAAAAAATCACTTTCTCTATGTTTACTATACGTACAAGGAAGGCGACAAACTATGGAATAAAGTGCTAAGAATTACCGAATCCAATGACAAGATTGTGGATGCAAAGGTGATACTGGATAAGATCCCAGGTGCTGAATTTGATGATGGAGGTGTAATCAAATTTGGTCCTGATGGTAAACTCTACATCGGCACAGGTGACGCAACAGATGAGAATGCTGCCCAAGATAGGGCGTCTCTTGCCGGAAAAATATTGAGACTAAATGATGATGGTTCTATCCCAAGTGATAATCCCAATCCAAATTCGCCAGTGTATTCATTTGGTCACAGAAACCCGCAGGGTCTGACATGGGATTCTCAAGGAAATCTCTATGAGACTGAGGAAGGACCCACAAAGAATGATGAGATAAACATAATCAAGAAAGACAAAAACTATGGATGGCCAAACCAAGAGTGTTCTGGCTCAACAGAATATCAATCTGCTCTTAACTGCTATAATATCAGCATTGAGCCTGCAGGGATTGCCTATTATGGTTCGTCCGGAAAACTTGATTTCAAAAATAGCCTAATACTTGCTACTCTACGTGGAAACATCTTGTATCAGATTCCTATCGCTAACGGTAATGTAACATCACAAAAGATCATATTGGATGGCTTGGGAAGAATTCGCGAGGTTGGCGTGGGGCCTGATGAT
>JAKEIJ010000115.1 GCA_022545805.1 Nitrosotalea sp.
CATTTTGAATTTTTTTGGCTCTGTAATATCTACAGTTTCTAACCCTACATGTTTATTGTCTACAACTAGAATGCAGAAAGGAACTTTTGTATATCTTCTATCTATCTTCGAAGGATAGAATGGGTTTGAAACAACTTTTTCACGTTCGTTTTTATTTTTATCTGATTTCATTCCTGATTCTTTTGCAAAATATTCTCCGACCATTCCAGTATCGGCCAAAACTCTCACATTGACTCCAGCACTTGCCTTTTTCAAAATGGAATTAATAATGAGTTCATTTTGAAATCTTGTAACAAGAAGTATTTCATTTTGCGCAAATTCTACCATCTCTAAAATCTTTCTAACCATGTCTTCATATGACGATGTCACTGTGAAAGATTTTCTAGTTGTTTCTAAATCAGAACTAACCTGTGGTTCAACTTTTGACATAAACTCCATGATGTCTTTGTCATTGAATTTTGGATCTGCTTTTAGTACATCAACCATCTGCAAGTATTTTGAATTCTTGATGTTGTTTGTTAATCCTATGATGTGTTTTTGATAAACAACTTTTCCAAATGCTGTCTGGATGTATGATTCATTGTTTTTGGTAATCAAACCCAAATCCACCAATTGTTTTAGTCTGGTATAGTATTGCTTCTTTGTCAAGCCTATTTTTGTCGGTGTATCAAGTTCTGACTTGATTCCTTCATTTGCCATGAGAAATATTGTCAACGCATCATTTTTTGATAAAACTGATAGCACTTCAGTTAGCTGGGATAAAATTTTAGAATTGTCATTGGAAGCCAAAAATGAATCTGATGATTCTACCTGTTTTTCGGTGATTGTCTTCATGGATTTCTATGTATACGTCAACAGGAGTTATTTATATCGATTTTGGTGAATTTCATTCGTATTTTCCCAATAAATGCAGGTAGATTGCTACTGAAATGTGATGCTTGCAACGGCTTGGATCTGATTCTCTCTAAACAGTGAATATCAACTGGAAAATGCCTTAAATAGGTAATGTCCTGTACAAAACAAGTGGAAAATAATCATAGGCTGAAGACTGTCATTGTAGTCGATGACAATTCTGATATTCGTTCTCTTCTTGTTGAACTCTTGGAGTTGAAAAACTTTCAAGTGGTTGGAACAGGTCGTGATGGTAATGATGCTGTTACGCTGTATGGGAAACTGAAACCCGATATTACACTTTTGGATGTTGTCATGCCTGACACAGATGGGCTGTATGCACTGGATCATATTCGAGAAATGAACTCTGATGCTGTAGTGATAATGATTACAACAGATCTATCCCAGGACACTGCCAAGAGACTGGAAGATCTTAGAGCTACTGCTGTAGTCTACAAACCCTTTGACATTAATGATCTGGTAAAAATCATACACGATGTTGAATCAGCCGCACATGCGGGTCAAATTAAATTTTTCAACTAATTACTTGATCTACATGCAGATTTAGTATTGGAAAATCTTGTCAAATACTAGTTAATCTCGATTTTACACATTATCCTGTACCTGGTCAGATTTTTCAAGTTCATCACATAGTCTTTTGTATTCTCTGATAGTTTCCTTGAACTGGAAAAACACATTGTTGATGCTTGTCTGGGCCATCTCGAATCTCATTGTTTTTTCTATGAGATATGACGGATCCTTTGGGTCAAGACCGGTATCTTCCCAAATTTTTTCTATCTCGCTTATCAGTTTTTCTAGCTTGATTTCATTATTTGCTATTTTTTCCTTGATTTTCTTGATTAGAACATCATCAGTCATATGTTGTTGAATAAATGACACTCAGTTAAAACTCGTTATTTCATTTAATTAGTGTCATTCATCTTATGAATTATGAAATATTTGACCTAGTCTGGTAAAATTAGTGCATCTTTTCTTTAAATAGAGATTTGGCAAATTGATAAAATGCCGTATGAAGAAGTCTATTTTCAAAGACTAAAAGAAGAAA
>JAKEIJ010000116.1 GCA_022545805.1 Nitrosotalea sp.
GGGTGCACAAGTTACATGGATGAACTCAGATTCTGTAACCCACACTGTAACAAGTGGTAAATCAACAGACTCTAAGACTGGAACCTTATTTGATCAAACAGTCTCGCCAGGAAAGTCGGTCTCTATCAATATTAATAATGCTGGAACAATTAATTATTTCTGTAAAATACATCCATGGATTACAGGTCAGTTAATTGTTGGATCAAGTATTAGTAACTCAAGCGTACAAATTGGTAATGCTACAGTAAATTAAGTAATTATCCATCTTTCTGGACAAAATTATCTTAAATTATCTATACTTCATAGTATCTCTATAGATGAGATGATGAGGCCATAGTAAAGACTGTCAAGTTCGACCAACTTTGTAAATCCATTACTCAATTGTAACATGAAACTGTGTAACTTTGATACATGGTTAAAGGTCCTAATCAATTTGAATAGATTTGGTGTGCAGATTATAGTTATCAGAGTTTGACCAGTTATGCATGTAACAACGATCTAAAAAAAATTAACGCAAGACTAGAATTTGTAACATTGACACATTTGTACATGAACCTAACATAAACGTGAGCGTTTCTTAAATAAAATTCTGCGTAATTAATTGTGCATTGTTCTCAAAAATGCTGATAATAATATTGGCTTCCTCAATAGGCGGAGTTGCAGCCATATCTTTTGGTATGATGTCAGCATCTGGCTGGGTAACACCTGGTGTATATTCTGGGGCAAGCGACGCATCACGTGCTCCATCCAGTACGACAAACTGTTATTCATTCCAAACTGGATGTTTGAATACTAATTCTGAAATACCATCAACGATTCCAAATAATGGAACACATCTGAGTGGCAATTATCCATAAGATATCAATGTCGCGTTCTGGAAGAATATTTACTTGAGAATATGAATTTAAAACTAAAAAAGTATTTGTGTTCCAATTGAATCTACAATCTAAAGAATACTCTTATCCAAGTACGAGCTTTTTATGTTATGACAGAATTTAACGGGCTCAAAACATCCGATATAATTGTTGAAGGCCTACTCAGATGGGGAGTGGAAGTAGTTTTTGGATTACCAGGAGATGGAATCAACGGAGTAATTGAAGCATTGAGACTTCGTCAAGATAAGATAAGATTCATTCTAGTAAGACATGAAGAATCAGCAGCATTTATGGCATGTGCATATGCCAAATACACCGGCAAACTTGGAGTATGTTTAGCAACATCAGGTCCTGGTGCAACTCATCTGCTAACTGGATTGTATGATGCAAAAGCAGATAGCGCTCCAGTAATTGCGATCACTGGAAATACATATTCTGATACAATGGGAACAAAATATCAACAAGATGTGAATCTATTACAATTATTTTCAGATGTTGCGGTTTACAACAACATGATCAACAGTCCAGAGCATGCCGAGTCTGTAATTGACATTGCATGTAGAAGTGCACTGACACTAAGAGGCGTAAGCCACATAACCATTCCAATCGACACACAAGAGCAAAAACTTGAAGGTAAATACACAAGACATAATGTTGGGGGACATACATCTCATCTTCTTTCCCCCACAACTACTGCTAGAATTCCCGACATGATCTTACTTGAAAAAGCTGCAGAAATTCTAAACTCAGGTAACAAAATAGTTTTGTTAGTAGGACAGGGAGCACTTGATGCAGGAGATGAAGTAATTGAAGTTGCAAAGAAACTTTCTGCACCGGTGGTCAAAGCACTTCTTGGCAAGGCTGTCATACCTGATGATAATCCATATGGCATAGGAGGGCTAGGACTGCTTGGTACTGAACCTGCAAGTGATGCAATGGCTGAAGCAGATACCTTGTTGATGATTGGAACCTCATTTCCATATATGGAATATCTTCCAAAGCCTGGAAATGCAAGAGGAATTCAGATTGACTTGTTTCCTGAAAAAATTGGACTCAGATATCCTGTGGAGGTTGGTCTAGTGGGTGATGCAAAACGTACTCTTGACAAGTTATTACCATTATTACATCAAAAGGATGACAAGTTTCTAAAATCAAAACAAGAATCTATGAAGAAATGGAATAGTCTGATGAGTTCTTCCGACCCGTTGGCTAAACCAATAAAACCTCAGCTGATTGCAAAAGCAGTTTCAGAAGAATTGGAAGATAATGCAATAATTTCAGTAGATAGTGGAACTAACACTATCTGGGCAGCGCGTCATATTGATATTAAAAAAGGCATGAAATTTTCCCTCTCTGGAACTCTTTCATCAATGGCATGTGGTTTGCCATATGCAATAGCGGCGCAAATTGCATTTCCTGATAGGCAGTCTGTCGCTTTCGTGGGAGATGGTGGATTTACAATGCTGATGGGAGAATTTGCTACGGCAATAAAGTACAATCTCCCGATAAAAGTCGTCATCATAAAAAATAATATTCTCGGAATGATTAGATGGGAACAACTGGCATTTCTTGGGAATCCAGAGTTTGGGGTAGAGTTTTCTCCAATAGATTTTGTCAAGTTTGCAGAAGCATGCGGTGGAAAAGGATATTCGATCAAAGAACCACATGAAATTAAAAAAGTGATGCATGAAGCAATGCTACAAAATGTACCAACAATCATAGAGGCATATGTAGATCCTTTTGAACCACCAATGCCACCCAAAATGGATATTAAATTGGTAAGCAAGATGGCAGAATCTTTTGCAAAAGGAGAACCATATGCAAAGAGGATAGGGCTTACAATTTTTAGGAATCAGATACATGAAATATTAAGAAAAATTCATCCTGATGACAAAAAAGACAATTAGCCAGACCTAAAATTCTCAGATCTAAACTTCTAGGAACCGGTTTTGCTCAAAACTGGCCATGCCTGAGTGCCTAGAAACCAGCAACATATTGAGACTTTTTGACCAAATACTTATTAATAATTTTAGACGCAAAAATAATTGATAAGTATGACAAAAGTGGACTCGACAAGCATTTCAAGTATTGTGTTGCTAGTCGAGCTTGTGCTGTAAGACACAGCGATTTTCGGAGATAGAAAATTATGGAAAAAATATCAGGTGCTAGGTCTTTGATGCTTGCTTTGGAAAAAGAAGGTGTGGAAATTGCCTTCGGGTTACCGGGAGGTGCAAACTTGCCAATCTATGACGAACTCTACAAGAGTAACATCCGTCATGTATTGGTAAGACATGAGCAGTCAGCTTCGCATATGGCAGACGGTTTTGGCAGAGTAAGCAGAAGACCAGGAGTATGCTTTGCAACATCAGGTCCTGGTGCAACAAATATTGTTACAGGAATTGCAACTGCACAGGCAGATTCTGCACCAATGATTGCAATCACAGGCCAAGTACCATCAAAGATGATTGGACGTGACGCATTTCAAGAAAGCGATATTATCGGAATTACAAACCCTATTGTAAAATATGCATTCCAGCCAATGTCTCCAAATGAAATTCCAGAGGTAGTCAAAAAGGCATTTTACATTGCATCAACTGGAAGACCAGGACCAGTATTGATAGATATTCCAAAAGATGTACAACAAAATGAAGCTGAGGTACGTTTTCCAGCCGAAGTCAAAGTCAGAGGATATCACCCATGGGTTGACCCAGACATTACACAGATAGAGCGAGCAACAGAGATGCTCTTATCTGCAGAGAGGCCAATAATTCTTGCAGGAGGAGGCGTCATCATATCAAGCGCATTTGCAGAGTTACAATCAATTGCAGAGTTGCTCATGATTCCAGTAGTTACTACTTTCAAAGGAAAGGGATCATTCCCAGAGAACCACCCGCTCTCACTTGGACCAATAGGAATGCATGGCCATGCAGAGGCAAACAAGATGATGACAGAGGCAGACTGTGTGCTAGCATGCGGTTCAAGATTTTCAGACAGGTCAGTTGGTACATTTGAAGAATTTGAGAGAAACTTGAAAATTATTCACATGGACGTTGACCCAGCAGAGATTGGAAAGAACCAGACAACAAATGTTGCAGTGGTGGGAGATGTAAAAACATCACTCAGGATAATGGTCAAGATGCTAATCCAAAAAGCAATCAAGCGAAATGGAGAAACCGCATGGGCAAAAAAAGTCAAGGAGACAAAGGAATACTATAGAGAAAATCTCAAAATACACCCACATCCACTAGCAGCTTCAAAGGTTCTCAAAAAATTAAGAGAAGTATTACCAGCACAATCAATTGTCACTACCGAAGTCGGACAACATCAAATGTGGGCATCGCTATTTTTTGACGTAATCCATCCTGGTACGTTTTTCAGCTCAACAGGTCTTGGAACAATGGGTTGGGGATTTCCAGCTGCAATAGGTGCCAAGGCAGCAAAACCAGATGTCCCAGTGTTAGATATCGCTGGAGAGGGAAGTTTCAACATGACAGAGAACTCACTTGCAGTATCCGTGCTAGAAGACATTCCAGTTATTGTATTCTTGTTAAATAATTTCACACTTGGTATGGTTGCACAGTGGCAGAGAACATTTTATGACAGGAGAATGATTGGTGTAGATCTCAAGAATTGTCCGGATTATGTCAAGATAGCAGAAGCATACGGAGCACAGGGAATAAGAGCCACTAACTTGGACGAAATCGGTAAGGCAGTCCAGACAGCAATAAAGAGCGATATCGCAACCGTAATCGACATACCAATCGACCCACAAGAAGATGTCTCGCCATTCGTTGCTCCAGGAACATCACTTAAGGACATGATCTTACCATCATAGTGAAGATATCATGTGGTCAATAATTTCAGTCCTAGTAGAAAACAAGCCCGGTGTCTTGTTCAAGATTACAAACTTGTTTAGATCAAGAAACTACAACATCGACAGCATATCAGTAGGGGTAACTGAAAACCCAGAGGTCTCCAGAATGACGATAACCACAGAGGCAGACGAAAAGCAACTCAACCAAATCATAAAGCAATTAGACAAGTTGATTGATACATTAGAAGTAAAACTATTAGACGAGAAAAAGAGTGTATACCGTGAGCTTGTCATGATGAAACTAAAAGTATCAAAGCCAACTGACATCAAAGAAATAACAGATCTTGCAAACGCGTTCAAGTGTGATGTCCATGACGTCAGAAAGACTTCAATCATAATAGAGATCACAGCAACTCCAGACAGAATTGATGCATTAACAGATCTTGTCAAGGGATACGGCATCTTGGAGATGGCAAGAACTGGCATTTGCGCACTAGCAAGAGGGCACGGAGATGAAGGTTAGAATTTTCGATACTACATTACGAGATGGAGAGCAGACACCAGGTGTAGCCTTGACTCCAGACCAAAAGATTGCAATCGCACAAAAGTTAGACGAGTTGGGCGTTGATGCAATTGAGGCAGGATTTCCAATAATATCAGACGGTGAAAGACTGGCAATCAAGTCAATAACAGGAGCAGGGTTCCATGCAGAGATTTGCGGACTGGCAAGAACTGAGAGAAAAGATATCGACGCAGCCGCTGCAGTTGGACTAAAATACATTCACACATTTATTGCAACTTCAGACATACATCTCCAGTACAAACTAAAACTCACAAGAGAACAAGCACTAGCCAAAGCAGTTGATGCAGTGCAATATGCAAAGTCACTTGGAATGAAGGTAGAGTTTTCAGCAGAGGATGCAACAAGAACAGAAAGAGATTTCTTAA
>JAKEIJ010000117.1 GCA_022545805.1 Nitrosotalea sp.
TAAAACATAGGGCGTGGTCCTATGTTGCAGGACTGTTGGAGATTACCTCCTTGGAATTCAACGCCATTGCGTGAATTCTGGAATCATACCTGCTGGACCACGCATCGTCAAGCCATTTGTAGTGACTTTACGATCACAATTATAATACAATTTCAAAATATTTAAGATTTTATATTATAACCATATCAATAAAATTATTATATAAAATATTTGCACAAATTCAGAATTTTTATCAAATTATCATATTGTCAATATGACATCAATCAAGCATGTTCCAAAATCGAGTATATCGAAACAGTCCAACCCAACCAGAGATGAACAGGACAATGGATAACGCAAACAACAGATACATCTCCCTTTTGCGATGTGCCAGATCAAGATTCAGAAAGACAAATGCCCCTAATCCTATCAGACCAAAAAAAAGTATCAGTCTTCCAAGTCGTTTGAAATTCATCTAGTGACACATTCCATGACATAATATAAAACAGATCTGCCTTGATGTCATAAAACGACGATGAAAAATTACACAATTCCGCATTTTTCATAATATTGTTGGTGATATTCTTCTGCCTTGTAGAATTCAGTTGCAGGCACTATCTCGGTCACTATTTTTTTACCATATTTTCCAGATTTTTCCAGATTCTCTTTAGATTGCCTTGCCTCTTTTTCTTGCTCTTGCGTATGACAAAATACCGCTGACCTATACTGGGTTCCAACATCTGGTCCTTGTCTATTCAGTGTAGTTGGATCATGGTTATTCCAAAACAAGTCCAGAATCTCACCATATGATATCTTTGTAGGATCATACTCTACCTGTACTACTTCGGCATGCCCAGTCATATCAGTGCAGACATCCTCATATGTTGGATTTTTTGTTTTTCCACCCATGTAACCAACACTTGTTGATGTTATCCCTTTTTTTCTAAAAACATGTTCAATGCACCAAAAACAGCCTGCACCAAATGTTGCTTTCATGAGTTATAATCATCCATACAAGAATTAAATGCTATCGAGAAAGCAAATAGATAGATTTTGACACATCTTGGTCAGATACCTTACCTTCAGACCATCCGCACAATGATGTCTTGTCAGGTGTCTGGACTGATGAATCTCCTTGTACAAATATGGTGCCACGTGAAACAAGGTATTTCAATGCGTAGCTCAACTCGTTGTCAGTCATGTCTCCATTGCACCAAAATCCCACGGTCTTTTTGGTCCAGGATGGAATGTGGCTCTGAATTGCCAGAACGTTTATTGAAAATGTCTTTACCACAGAGTTTCCATTCTGATCCTTTGCAGCACAAGTTACAGTCGTTGTACCAATTGTAAAAAAAGAGCCCGACTTGGGATCACATACAGGACTCTTCAGATTTGACATGATTGTAGAATTTTCATAGTTGACGTTTGCTCCAATCGAGTTTGTCGCATAAAATATCAACGTAGGTGGAATCAAATGCGACACGTTGGGTACAGAACTTGAACTAGTGGTACCATACGAACCGCCTCCCACTGTTACAAATACACTTGATGGTAGTGACGGGTCATTGAATCTAAACTCTAATGTAGAACCCATCTCTACTGGAAATCCACCAATTGATTTTGGGATTTTGATATTTACCTCAAATGTATCAGTATTAGGTCCAGTCTCTCTCAAAGCATATGGATTTGCCTGAAATGCACTGTCTGCAAGGGTAGTCTGAACTCCGCCCATGTGAAATTCTATCATATCAAGTGGAATGTCATCAGGTGTTTGAGAATCCAGGTTATAGTTTGGAGCATAGATATGCAGTTTAAAATATTGACCGATTCTGACATTGGACGATGATCCTGTACTAGATGATGATCCCGAAACAGGACTTGATGGAGTGCTTGTCAAGACTTTGGATTGTGTCAAGTCAGTTGGATTTCCAGAATAGTCTGCCCTTTGGTGATATGTCATGACAACAACGTCACCATCTTTGATGGGTTTTCCATCTACAGAATCTGGTACTGTGAAATAAAGTTGAAAGATGCCAGTGTCAATTCCAGTTTCCACCATGGCTCCAGGTCCAGATACCGGAACTCCATTTATTGTAAAATCAATCAATCCAGCTGTAGATATTGTCATCACTGCACGGTGATCAGTGGACAGATTAGAGTCGGTCACATAAAAACTCAAAACAGTCCCAGGTGTTGCAGGCTCTGCATAAGAAAGCGACATGGCCAATAAAAGCAAGATGACAATAAATCCACCTGTGTAAAAAACATTCATGATAAAACACTTGGATACGATTGTACTTAGCCTTTTTTGAGAAGTTTTGGTTTTAGTTTGGTGTTGTTTTTTAAGAGTTCAAGTGCAATTGTTTTGTTGTTTAATGCCAAGTCAAACTTTTTGTCAATCTTTAGAGCAGCATTAAAACACTTTATTGCATCCTTTAGCAAACCTACCTCTCCTAGTGAGAGACCCTTGTATGCTATTGCCATGGCATACTTTGGTTGGATTTTGAGTGCCTTGTCATAGCAATCTATTGCATCATGATATTTTCCAAGTGTATGTAATGCAGAACCCTTGTTTACAAGAGCATCTAGGTTGTTTTTTTCAATCGATAACGCATCATCATAGCATTTTATTGCTTTTGAGTGTTTTCCAAGAGTCTGTAGTGTAACACCTTTGTTAATCATAGCAGTGATGTTTTTTGGATCCTTAAACAAGATCAAATCATAGTACTCCAGCGCCAGTGTGTATTTGCCTTCTTCACACAATTCGTATGCCTCATCTAAAAGCGAGGATTTACCCATCATCAGGAGTTAAAGATCTGTAGATATTATATTTTTAGAATGTCATGTATCAAGTACAAGTCAAGACAGATTAAACATGATACCCGATCAATGAGAGTGATCTCAGCACATATTCTACAAGTGTAGAATATGATAATTTCTCGACTAAAAAATAAAAAAGGCGCGATACACAACAGTCTTTAACGGCAATTCCTTGCGAAAGTCTAATGCACACGATAATCTTTGACTTTGATGGCACCATAGCAGATACATTGTCAGTAGTCATAAGAATTGCAAACAAGTTTGCAGACCATTACGGATACAAGAAAATTCCGCTCAGTGATTTACCAAAACTGCGAGAAAAAAAACCAAGTGCAGTACTAAAACACTTGGGTATATCAATATTCAAGCTACCAATTGTAGCAAGAAAAATAAGATTTGAGATGAATAAAGAAATCATCAACCTAAAGACGGCAGTAGACCTAAGAGATACACTGGTACACCTCAAAGAAAATGGTTGTGTGTTAGGGATACTTACTACAAATTCCAGAGAAAACGTGGTGGAATTTTTAAAGAAAAATGATCTTGAACTGTTTGATTTTGTCTATTCAGGCAGAGCAGTCTTTGGCAAGAGCAGGCTGTTGAAAAAGATGATGAAAGAAAAAACCATTCCACATGAGGATCCAATTTACGTAGGCGATGAGATAAGAGACGTAGAGGCTGCCCAAAAGGCAGGTATTAGGGTCATCGGGGTAGCATGGGGTTATAACACCAAAAATGCCTTATTAAAATTCCATCCTGATCATGTCATTGAGGAACCAGAAGAGCTCAA
>JAKEIJ010000118.1 GCA_022545805.1 Nitrosotalea sp.
AGTAGCCATCAAAGTCATAGGAGTTCCTTCCAATACTGTCAATTCGTGATCAGTAGTTACTACTGGAGGATGATTGTTGTGAATAACATGAAGTGTAAATGCTGTAATGCTTGTAAGTCCTTGAGGATTGGTTACAATTAATGAAAACTTGAGATCTTTAGTTTGGTGTGGGTCAACTTGAGGTGTTGTAAAAGAAATGTCAACAGCAGTAGTTGAAGACAAAGTCACCGGTTCGCCAGACAACTGTTGCCATTGATATGAGATGGCTTGGAAGTGTGGGTCTGTAGATTCTTCACCAGACAGTGTGATAAAAGTCTGCTCTGTTACTGTTGCCTCACTAACTCTATTTGGATGTAATCCAGTTTGAGCAAATGCAGACATTGAAGATGCCGCCAATGAGAAGATTGTAACTGCTAATAAAGCGAAAAGTATTCTTGAATTCAACTTGTGTGTTCTAAATTTCCGAATATTAAAAACCTTTCTGTCAAATGGTTTCTTAGCTAGGATCGCTAAGAAAGTTGGCAACAAATTTTATGTTGAGATCGATTTTTTAGCTCAAAATGATCCACTTTTGATCCAAAATTGAGCAAAGCGATTTCCCCGGACTTTACAAATCAGACTTGGTGAGATTTCAGATAAAACATGTTTTGTATAGTCCAGATTTTGAAATAAAATTGAAAAGGCAGGTGGTTTTACTTGTTCCACATCTTTTGCCAGGTCTCAGCAAACTTGTTCATCATATCGCCATATGCTTTTACTTGATCCATTCCGGATTGATTGAATATTTTTTGCCAATTATTTTCAAATTGTTTGAATGTATCAATTCCTGCTTGGCTCATAGATTTCTGCCAGTTTTCAGCAAACTGATTCATGGTTTTATCACTTGATTCCTTGAGTGCCTTTGTCATGACATCATGGTACTTGGTTTGGACATCTTTGGTTGCCTTTTGAAGAGATTCAAATGCTTGCATCCATGTCTTGAGTGATTTGTTATATTCAAGCCATAGTTTGTCCCAATCTTTTGGAGCTGTAGGTGCTTTTGACATGAAATGATATGGTCATATGACTTGATAAGACTATTGATTGTTATCGTATATGGAATCATCATCCAGTACCAGATATCAAGTTAGATGAAAGATTATTTCTTTTGTAGGTTTTGTTCTTTTTTAAAGCAATACATCCCAATCACAACTCCGACAATGAATGTGATGATTCCACTTGCCACCATGCCCACAGAGACATAAACAATATCACATTTTACACCATGTTCCACACTACAGTTGTTGCTCAGAAATGGGTCTTCTGCCATCACGGCATTAATTTGCACAGGTTGATTTCCCGTATCAAGTACTTTGATGATATACGACCCGCCTTGATTACTACGCTGTATTATATGATACAGAAAACCATCTTTGCTTTCTTTTTCAAAAGTCATGCCATTAGGATCTACACCTTCTAACTTTACAGATACAGACGAAGGAATTGTGTGTACTATGATAACATTGTGTTCTTTTAGATTAGCTGAAAGAATAGTAGAGTTTACAAATTGATTTGGAAGAATCTGTTTATCTGAAAATATACTATATGTTGTTCCTATGATGGATTCTACTGATTGATATGATGTATCAAATAGATTAGCTCCTAATATAACCACAATCAAACCAATTGCTGCAATTACAGGACCTCGTATCAGAGAGAGTTTTACCAAGTGTAGCAACATCTCTTCATGTACCTAATAAGAAACTTGCAGTAAAATAACGTGTCTCATATTTTCAAAGTACACAAAACTTGTTCAGATAACATCATCTCAATGTTTATGATGGTGTCTACTACAGTATTAGATAACACTTGAAGAAAATTATCATAATTTCAATAATTATCATATGTCTTGTTGTAATACCCCCAAATGCATTTTCTACAACACCCATACAACTTAACAAAAAAGTATTTGGTTGGACTGATAGAGTATACATTACAATTTATGCTCCAGATTTCAACTCTGATCCAAATCTGATTGATGAGATTGGAGTTAC
>JAKEIJ010000119.1 GCA_022545805.1 Nitrosotalea sp.
AAGGGCCTAATCAGGCAAAGCTTAGGGCTCAATGTATTCAAGGACGGAACAATCCGATATGATACAACAAATGCCCCACTATCACACTTCAAGCCCTCTTGGGTTGGAACAACTCCAGAAAAACTAGTCGAGCTTGGTTACACTTATGATACAAACGGTAATCCACTGGTATCGTCTGATCAGCTAGTCGAGCTCAGAGTACAGGATGTGATAATTCCAAAAGAATGCGGAGACAGTCTTGTTTTCGTATGCCAATACATTGACCGAGAACTTGGAAAACTTTTTGGACGCCAGCCATATTACAATGTAAAAAGTACAGATGATCTTGTAGGACATTTGATAATCGGTCTTGCACCGCATACATCTGTTGGAATTGTCGGAAGAATAATCGGATATACAAATACCCAAGTCTGTCTTGGTACTGCAGTATGGCATTCTGCAAAAAGACGTGATGCTGATGGTGATGCAGATTCTATAATGTTGTTGATGGACAGTCTTCTTAATTTCTCAAGATTATTCTTGTCTGCAAGAATTGGTGGATTGATGGATGCACCACTGCTTGTTCAGCCTATTGTAATTCCTCAAGAGGTGCAAAGACAGGCTCACAACTTTGAGGTTGTCAAGGCATATCCACTCTCATTCTTTGAAGCCACTCTTAGAAGAGAGAAAGCAAGTGAGATAAAAGATGTCGAGATCTTAAAATCAAGATTAGAGACAGAAAGACAATTTCTTGGCCATGACTTTACACATTTGACGTCAACACTTACCACCTCAAAATCAAGAAGCGCCTACTCTACACTTGGTTCATTACTTGAGAAGCTTGACATGCAGATAAGGACTGCAGACATCATAAATGCAGTTGACCCAAGCGAAGTGGTCTCAATGGTGATGACAACTCACCTACTTCCAGATATAATGGGAAACCTCAGGGCTTATTCTGGCCAATCTTTCCGATGCACAGCATGTGGTGCAAGCTACAGAAGAGTTCCTCTTGCCGGAAAATGTCTAGAGTGCGGCAATAAACTAATCCAGACCATGACAAGACCTTCTGTGCAAAAATATCTCAAGCTTGCAAGAAGAATGCTTGGTAAGTATACAATTTCTCCATATCTTAGAGGTCGTGTGCTTTCACTATTAGATGAACTTGAACTGGTATTTGGCAAAGAAGAAAGCAGCCAATCTATTCTTACAGACTTTGCCTAGCGAATCTTGATGTAATCATATCCGCCATGCTTGCTTTCAAAGCAATAGCGAACCTTCTGAAAGTCTTTTCTAAATTTCTTGACATCTGATGCAATCTTTTTCTTGTCTTTTTTATCTACAACTACTTTTTTGATAAACTCTGCTACTTCTTCCATGTCAGATGTTTTCATGCCAAGTCGTGTGAGTTCTGCAACACCAAGTCTTATTCCACCTGGATGGAAATAGTTTCGTCCAGCCTTGATGTCTCCTGGAATGAGTTGTCTGTTTATGATGATGTTTGCCTTTTCAAGATCTGCCTCGATTGTTCCACCGTCACCAAATGAAAGTACGTTTACAACTATCTGGTGAGATTTTGTAAATCCACGTTTTTCACCAAGTACAGAGAAACCATACGAATTCAGTGACTCTGCAAGTGCTTTTGCATTCTTTATGACTTGGGCTGCATATTTTTTGCCAAACTCTAACATCTCTGCATAAGCAATTGCCTTTCCTGCCATGTGGTGCAAGTGGTGATTGCTGGTCATTCCTGGGAATGTTGCCTTTTTGATACTCTCACCATATTTTTCAAATGAGCAGACCATTCCACCCTGAGGACCAAACAAAGTCTTATGAGTACTCATTGTCATTGCATCTGCACCTTCTCTTAGCGGATCCTGGAACTGTCCACCTGCAATGAGTCCTGCAACGTGTGCACCGTCATAATTGACAAACATATTGTAACTTTTCAGAAAATCTGCAAGTTCCTTTACTGGGTGTGGGAACAAGAAAACTGAACCTCCAAACATTGCTAATTTAGGAATCTTGCCAGCTTTTTCAAGCTCCTTTACTTTTTCTTTTGTCTTGTCAACATCAATTGTCATCTCTTCGGCATCAAATGGATAGAATTCAATATCTAATCCATGGACAAGGCCTGCAGTACCTGCATGCTCTTTCTTGCCGTGTGATATGTGACCACCAGATGGAATTGAAGGAGCAAGCATGACATCGCCTGGATTTGTAAATGCAGAATAGATAGCCAAGTTTGCAACTACACCAGAAATTGGCCTTACATCAACAAACTCTGCCTTGAATAATTTTTTTGCAAGTGCCATGCACTTGAACTCTACTTCATCAATGTAGACACATCCAGCATAGACCCGCTCGCCAGGCCAGCCTTCTGCATATCTATTAGCAAAGTCTGAAACTGTTGCCTCTCGGACTGCCGGACTGGTAACATTTTCACTTGCAATTAGAGGAATTGAATTTGCAAACCACTCATTGTGCGTTTTTAGCAGTTTAAGCACTTCATCGTAAGATGATCGCGGTGAAGAACGAGACATATCTAGTTCCGCCAGTTTTCCTAATTTAAAAACATCGGAAATGTTGAAAATTATCTATTTCAAGTGTAAAGGGTTTTGATCTCATAAGACATAATAAGGGAAAATCGACCTCTTGCAAATATGTCGATTCAGTCTTCATCTAATGGAATACCCGTAGTTATTCTAAAAGACGGTGCTCAGCAGACCAAGGGTCGTGACGCACAGAAAAACAATATCGCAGCAGCAAAATTAATTGCTGAAATTGTTCATTCAAGTCTTGGCCCACGTGGAATGGACAAGATGCTTGTTGATTCACTTGGAGACGTTACAATTACAAACGACGGTGCTACTATACTAAAAGAAATTGATGTCCAACATCCAGCTGCAAAGATGCTAGTAGAGATCTCAAAGGCAACTGACAATGAAGTCGGAGATGGAACAACATCTGCCGTAGTACTTGCAGGAGCATTATTGGAGAACGCAGAGACTTTGGTTTTGCAAGATGTGCATCCAACAATTATCGTTGATGGCTATAGAAAGGCTGCAATTAAGGCAGTAGAGCTCTTAGAAAAAATGGCAGACAAGGTTTCTGCAACTGACAAGGACGTACTTGAGAGAATTGCAAGAACATCCATGCAGACAAAACTTGTCAGAAAAGACTCTGCAAGTCTAGCAGACATGATTGTAAAATCTGTACTTGCAGTAGCTGAAAAGAAAGATGACGGATATCTTGTTGATATTGATGATATTAAAGTAGAAAAGAAAGCTGGTGGCTCCATCAAGGACTGTGCAATTATCAAAGGAATAGTTCTTGACAAAGAGATTGTCCACAGCGGAATGCCAAAGAAAATTGATCATGCAAAGATTGCTCTAGTTAACAATGCACTTGAGATTGACAAGACAGAGTTTGATGCAAAGATAAACATCACAAACCCACAACAGATGAAATCATTTCTTGATGAAGAACAAAAAATGATTAAAAACATGGTGGACAAGGTGATTGCTTCTGGAGCAAATGTTCTGTTCTGCCAAAAAGGAATTGATGACATGGCACAACACTACCTTGCAAAAGCAGGAATACTCACAGTAAGAAGAATAAAAGAAAGCGATATGACAAAGCTTGCCAAGGCAACAGGTGCCAGAATCATAAGTAATTTCGATGACTTGTTTGAAAAAGATCTAGGTTCTGCTGATCTAGTAGAAGAAAGAAAAGTAGAGACTGACAAATGGACCTTCGTTGAAGGCTGCAAGCATCCAAAGGCAGTTACACTTCTTCTAAGAGGCGGCTCACAAAGAGTAGTAGATGAGGTAGAGAGATCAGTACACGATGCATTGATGGTTGTAAAAGATGTAATGGAAAAACCATACATAGTAGCAGGCGGTGGTGCACCAGAAACTTATGCTGCAACAAAACTACGAGAGTGGGCAAAAACACTAGAAGGCAGAGAACAACTTGCAGTAGAAAAATTTGCAGACTCTTTAGAAGTAATTCCAATTACACTTGCTGAGAATGCAGGAATGGATCCAATTGACACATTAGCATCATTACGATCAAAGCAACTCAAAGGAAACAAATGGACAGGAATTGATGTCATGAAAGCACAAGTTGCTAGCATGCATGCAAGCGATATCTTTGAGCCACTCTCTGTCAAGATCCAAATTATCACATGCGCAACAGAAGCAGCATCTATGATTCTTAGAATCGATGATGTCATTGCCACTGCAAAATCTGCAGGAGGACCACCGCCAGGAGCAGAAGGTATGGGTGGAATGGGAGGAATGCCTGGTATGGGAGGCATGGGCGGAATGGGTGGTATGGGCATGCCTGGCATGGATATGTAACTAACGGGTTCAACATTTCTCTCAAAGTTTATTTGACTAATCCAGATAGGAATTCTATGCAAATAGGTGGAACCAAAATTCTAACTGGTGCAAGATATATCTATCTTGTAGCATTCTTTGCATTGCTATCCGGACTGTTCTATCCTATAATCACACACAGTAGCTGGGATCTAGTTATTTCAGGAACTCTGATTCTCTTTGTGGGTCTTGCAGGAACTGTTACAATTTACAAAGCAGCTACAGCTGAAAAACACAAGAAAGCCTATCTCATTATTGGTTTGGTAATTACATCCGTTGCATTATTCCTTGTGTACGGTGCAATTGGAAGAATCTAGATTTTCAATTTTTGAATAAATCTTAACAATCTGCATTATTCAAATGCTCATGCACAAACAGCCCAAAATTTTCCTATTTAGATATCAAAATAAAGATAGAACTCGTGTGGATGAGGTCTTATTGAGATCTCATGATCATCTGCTCTTTCTATCTCAATTATTTTATCGATTGTCTCGTTTGAGAATATTGGAGCAAGGAACTTTCTGTCACTTTCAAGCTCATCTAATGCCTCTCCCAAAGTTGCAGGCAAGTCATTGATTCCTTTTGCAACTCGCTGTGCTTTGGTCATCTTGTAAATGTCCTCATAGATTGCGTCACCTGGATCCATCTTCTTTTTGATTCCATCTAGTCCTGCTGCCTGTACTGCTGCAAATACTAGATATGGATTTGATGAT
>JAKEIJ010000120.1 GCA_022545805.1 Nitrosotalea sp.
CGTGATTACAAAGTAACTGGAAGAACTGTCCATAAATTTGGAAAAGGCTCTAGATGGTGTAAAAGATGTGGTGATTACAACGCAGTTATTCAAAAATATGATCTTGATCTTTGCAGACGATGTTTCAGAGAAGTCGCAGACTCGTTAGGGTTTAGGAAATTCAAGTGATAGTATATGCCAGCAACTAATATTCTAGCAAACATGTTTGTAACACTATACAATACCGAGGCAAGAAGAAAGGGAGAATGTGTTGTATTGCCTACTTCAAAACTTGCAACAGATGTACTCAAGACTCTACAGAATCACAGTTACATTGGAGAATTTGAGCACGTTGACGACAAGAAAGGCGGCAAGTTCAAGATTCAACTATTGGCAAAAATCACAAAATGTGGTGCAATCACACCTAGATTCAAGGTAAAAAAAGACGGTTATGCCAAATGGGAGCAACAATATCTGCCATCATATTCACGTGGTATGCTCATTGTTACTACAAATCAAGGTGTAATGTCTCATCACGAAGCAATAAAGAGTGGCTTGGGAGGGCTATTGATAGGATTTGTCTACTAAAACTGAGATACACGAAGTAACAATACCAATTCCTGATACAGTCAAGGCATCTGTAGCGCACAAGATATTACATGTCCAGGGACCATTAGGCAAGACAAGAAAGGCATTCAAGAAGATACCAGTAGAAGTTCAAGTCGATGGTAAAAATGTCATACTAAAATCAATTGGAATCCGTAAAAGAGATTATGCAATATTCAAAACTGCAGAATCCATCATCAATACTCTGTTCAAGGGTGTTCAAACTGGATACACTTTCAAGATGAAAGTTGTCTATGCTCACTTTCCAATCACTGTCAAGGTAAAGGATGGACAGATTCATGTTGAAAACTTTCAAGGCGAACGTGCAGCACGGGTATCAAAAATATTTGGTGACACAAAAGTAGTTGCAAAGGGTGATGATGTGATAATCACAGGTCCAGTATTGACTGATGTATCTCAGACTGCCGGAAGTCTTCAACAAAACACCAAAGTCAAAAATAAAGATCACAGAGTTTTTCTTGACGGTCTTTATCTTTTTGAGAAACTCGACAAGATCGAAAAATAGATTCAGCAAAGAATAAATCCGCTTATCCTACGAACAAGTCTGTTGCCGCCCTAGCTCAGCGTGGTAGAGCAGCTGGCTGTTAACCAGCGGGTCGCCAGTTCAAGTCTGGCGGGCGGCGCTTTAATATTTCTAAATTCGAATTTAGAAATATTGGTTTTTGATTATGGCAATTCCTAGTTCCAAAATCTGCAGGTTTACAGATATGATATTTCTAAACTCGAGTTGTGAAATATTATAATGCGATCACATCTTGGTGTATTCTATTAGACAATATGGATCTAATACGGATCATATCATGATGATACATGCAGGAGGTCCGCATTGGCCAGAACAAGACGCGCAAATAGATATTGCGTGGATTGTGGGGGTAGACTAGTTTACTATCCTCGCCTTTCAAATCCGAAAGCTCCCAACGAATACAGGGTTCTGGTTTATGCTTGTCCCGACTGCACTAAAGATTTTGATAAACCAAAGATGTTCTCCATTAAACGAAATGTGGTAGACGAACCAATAGAGACAGTAGAGATAGAGATTGTTCAAGCCCGGGAAAAAGTCCCAGAACTTGCCAAGGCATCTACTACTAGCTGACAAAAATACTAAAGTACAACTAGACAATATTTTGAAAATTGTGAGGGTGTTTCATACTCAAAAATTAGATGGTATTCTGGACAAGATTGAACTTTCAGACTGGCGACAACGCCTGAGGGAGCCACTTACTGTTTCAGAGCATGCATTGTCTGACAATTGGAAGTCATGTGCACTGGGGGAACGGATGAAAAAAGAAGGAAGAGACCTTGACCGGGTAAAAGACCTAACTCCTGAAGCTGTAAAACTAGGATTTGATTTTGCTACTGCCGTCAAAAAAAGGGACAGTTCTGCAGCTCTTGAAATCTTGGAACAAATTGAAAGACTTCCTACAATATGGCGTAATCAACAAGATTTCCAATAAACTGACGATTCATTTTTTGGGCATTTTCTATCAACTTTTGGTCCAAGACCCCCGGGTTTGTGGCACAAAAACAGGCCAAGTTTTTGAATTTTCCATGCGTGGATTGGAATGTCCTATTTTGTGATATTTTGGAATCTGAAAATTTGGACCAAAAATACAGGGTTTAGCTTTTCTTCAGGACCTAAAAAGAAAACAGAACTCCTACTGGGTAATGGGGGTGTTTTGACCCTTGGCTGCTATTAGTACGCTCAAGTGTTACACCCCCCCTAAAAATGGTCATTTTTGAAAAAATCACAATATGCCTGATTGGCTGGAAATAACAGGGGGTTTAACTTTCAAGCATAATTCTGGAAATTTGGATATTTTATAAAATTGATCATTTTAGACCATTTTTTGAGCAAATATGATATCATGATCAGGCAGGTTTTGGCGACAATAGGGGGGTAGAAATAGATCATAACACCATAAAGAATCAAGATTTCTATGGTTTTGTGTTACAAGTGCTTTGAAGAAAAACATCATGACTGTATGGGTAAACAGGGTCTATTTGTTTGCGAATGTGAACTCTGCAAGAAAGATGCTAAAGCCATCAATAATGTGATACTGCCAAAATATGACGAATCTCTAGGGAAGATTAACTAAAATTTTGATCCATTTTCAGATAAATGAATTATCGTGAGAGAAGCACAAAAACCC